>CAWTZT010000140.1:0-2939 GCA_963919845.1 Thaumarchaeota archaeon CSP1-1 | reverse complement strand
TAATAGATGGACTGAAGGGGATTTGAACCCCTGACCCCTCGCGTGCAAGGCGAGTATGCTACCAGTCTGAACTATCAGCCCCTTTGATGTTTGATTTGCGTGTGGATGGTAATTGTTGTCTTTAATTTGGCAAAGATTTTATTTCCTTGTGGTCGAAATTTTTTATGGTTTTACTAGAATCAGAAATTAAATTAAAGACTGGTGATCAAGCACCTGATTTTGAATTATTAGGAATTGATGATAAAATGCATTCTCTAAATGATTACAAAGATTATCAAGGTGTACTTGTTATTTTCATGTGCAACCACTGCCCTTATGTTAAAGCTAAAGTTGAGGCAATTAAAGAAATCCATAACAAATTCAAAGATAAGATTGCAGTAGTTGGAATAAACAGCAATGATCCAATAAATTATCCAGATGATAATTTTGATAGTATGAAAAAAGTCGCATCTGAGAAAGATATCAAATTTGATTACCTAGTAGATGAAACGCAAGAAATTGCTAAAAAATATGGTGCCACATGTACCCCTGATCCCTTTCTATTTGATAAAGAAAGAAAACTGATTTTTCATGGAAGAATAGATGATGCCATGAATCCAGAACAAACTGCTACTGAAAAAACAATGATAAATAATTTAGAAACATTTCTAGCGGGAAAAAAAATCGACAAAGATTTTGATCCTTCTATTGGTTGTTCCATAAAGTGGAAAGAACAAACTTAAATGACGAATCGCCCGAAAATTTTTTTGGGGCCGGTAGCTCAGCTTGGCTGGAGCGTTCGACTGATAAACTAATTCAGACATCGAAAGGTCGTGAGTTCGAATCTCACTCGGCCCATTAGTTTTATTATTCAAGCAATGAAGCGTTCAAAAGTTGTTTGAGACCATTGGAGTGCATCATCTAAATTTTCTGTAATTAAATCAGCTTTTGCAGTTGTATTTTTGATTTTACTACATAAGATAATATACAAATTTTTGCCAGATTCTCCTTTAATGGAATTTACTGCCTCTGAAAAGAATTTTAGACCTTCTTCAGTTTCTGAAAAAATTACAAAAACAATAATCCCTTCTTTTTTCTTCCAAATTTTTCCAAGAAATTTTTGTAAATCCAAATCAAATAAAACATCTATAGAATCAGACAAATCACCAAGGGAGAAAACACGCCAACCATCAGAGTGAAAAGATGCAGCAGCAGCTTGTGCATGAATGGAATTTTTCGAGTCAGCAGCTAAAACAATGACATTCTTTTTTGGATCTAACTCGATTGTCATAAGGTTTAGAATTTGAACTGATTTTGAAATTATTCCTTCTAGAAATTTTTCTTCTGATTTACTTATTTTTCCTTTTTCAAAAAGGACTTTTACAGACTCTAAGGATGGAATAATTATTTCTGTCATTATTTTGGAACCTTTAGTTTCAGAATGAAGACAATTTCGAATTAGATTAAGTGATTGTCTTTCAGAACCTTCTTGCAAAAATTCTAGATATTTTGTTTTAACTTTGAAATAATCAGCTGGAAATTGAAACTGTTCAATTCCTTCATCTACATACCATAAAGTAACATTTCCCACATTTTTTTGTCGAATCAAATCTTCAGCTGCAAAAATTTTTAGATATTTTATCATGGTAACTCTATTCAATCCAAGTTTTTCAGAAAGTTCTACACCAGAAAGTCCAGTTTTTGAGCCACTCAGAACATCAACTAGTTTTTCTTTGATTTCTTGGGCTTGATATCCTCTTGCCATATGGCTCTAAAATGTTATTCTCGTATAAAGTCTAATTACCTTCAAGTAATCGTAATCCATTTTTGATAGAGTAACAAACGTTAAATAGTTGAGTACTTTAATGTACCTTAAGATTAGGTAAAATGCCAAAACCCGGATTCAAATCAATTACAATTTCTGAAACAGTATACGACAAATTCTTTGATGTTTATCAAAAGAGCAAAAACGAACTTACAATGAAAGGAGTCAATAGCTTTGCTGGCTATGTTACCTATCTTCTTGAAGAAATGATGCAAAAGGACAAAACGTTTGCCCGTTATGCACCAAAGCTAGAAAAAATTTCAGTCGATGATGACAGGGTAATCATAAAGGATAATATCAAAAATAGAATCGCCGAGGTTGTCATCCAAAGGGGAGAGCTTTATTGTCAATTATGTGAAGCAAAGAATTGTTTCCATATTGGTTTTGTATTTTCTATACCTGATGTTTACGAAGTTTTAAACTCTAAAGGAATTCGTCATCCTAAATAGAGTGGAGGAGGTGGGATTTGAACCCACGAACCCCTAAGAGACAAGATCACCCATTTTTAAGATCTTAAGTCTTGCGTGTCCAAAAGCATAAAGCTAACTTTGGCCAGGCTTGACTACCCCTCCACTGAGTTTGCTAAAATTTCTGTAAGATTTAACGGTTTACTGATTTTTAAAACCATAATCAAAATTATAAAGAGTTGATTGAGCCACAATTGCATGCTTCGATAGCTCAGCCTGGTAGAGCGTTACCTTGGTAAGGTAAAGGTCGTGGGTCCGGATCCCACTCGAAGCTTTTCTAATAATTTTTTATCAAAAGTTCAGTATGGCCTGTTCTCTTTTTTGAATTAGAATTTATTGCTCGATTGGCTTTGATTTTAAGAACTTTCCAAGAATTTTTTGAGAAGCTTTGAATTACTTCTTTGCAGTTGGAATTTGAGAGCATAATCTTGCACCCTCTAGAATCCAAATCCTGGCAAACTTTTGATAATCGTTTCAAATCATTTGTGGTAAAATCCCGATTCGTATAACTCGTGAAATTTGCAGTTTGGCTAATTGGTTGATAGGGGGGATCAAAATAAACAAAATCATCTTTTTTTGCATTATCTAAAACTGCACCAAAATCTTGACATTTTATTGATATTTTTTTTGACTGTAAAATGTAACTTACAGCTAGAATGTTTTCCTCG
>CAWTZT010000139.1:0-4828 GCA_963919845.1 Thaumarchaeota archaeon CSP1-1 | reverse complement strand
TCCCAACTACCTTTAACTCCTTTTAGAAGTGCAATAATCCCTATACAAATTATTATAATTATTACTGAAAAAAATAGAAACTTTTGCTGGAGTTTTACATTACAGTCTACTTTGATAGGTTCACTGTCTTCATAATATTCAAAACATTCTTCAAATTCTTCTGCTTCAATTGGTGAAACAAAATATTGTGTTCCAAAAATTCCTAGTATAATGAATCCAGAAAAAATTAGTGCTATCCCAAGAAGAGTAAATCTAGTATCGCTCACAAATTAATTTATATTTTTTAGTATTTAGAGATAACACTATGTTTCAGAATAATTTGTGAAATTACATTTAATTTATAGGTAAAGTTACTGTAAATGTAGCTCCTACATTCTCATTATTCTTCGCAGTAATAGTTCCACCATGTTGTTCAATGATTTTTTTACACTGTACCAAGTTGAACTCAGATTTCGCAATGTCAGTTTTTTGAGTACCACTATTTTCAAATATATTTGATAATATTTCCTCTGTAATCCCTTTGCCTGTATCAAAAATTCTAATTATAAACATATTTTGTTCATGAGCAACAAAACTTTCAACTTTAATATGTCCAATTTCGGTTGATTTTATAGCGTTTCTTAAAATCGATTGAAGCACTTTGCTTAAAAGAAATTTATCTGCTTTAATCACAATATCGTGATCTAAACCCATCAAAATTGGCACTTTGACATCATTAGATTTTTCTGCATTAACAACGTTTGAAATAAGATCATTAGCTTTTATTTCTAGTTCCTTAAAATTTACATCGTTGTAAGTTTCTTCTGTTTGGTCTTGAAAAGTTCTTTCAGGCAAGCTTTGTGTTTTACTAGTTTCCTCTTTGAGTGAATTCTGAAGATTCTCATATTTTTTTTCTAACTCAAAAATTTTTCCATTCAGTATGCCAACCATTTCAAACAGCATTAACTCCTTTCCAATGAATTGATTTGGAAGTTGTTCTATAGATTTTATTGGCACATTTTCAGTTTGATTAAAAACTAGATCATCTTTTCTATCTGGCTGATTGTATTTAATATCCATTAATGCCCTTTCTAGTTGTTCAACTATTTTTGGAACCGTTATGGGCTGTAATTTCTTTGGATCCGTATCCCTAACTGCTTGAGCCAATTCTTATTTTTAATTGGAAATTGTAATAATTTCCTGTTTGTAAAATATGTACAGACACACTATGATTCTAATTCTGATTTAAGATTCTTCAATGAATTTTGATAAAATATTTCAATAAATGATAAAAATTCTCCAAATTCCTTTTTTGTCATTTTTTTGCTATTCAAATATGACTCCCAACTAATACGAGCAGATTTTTTTCCAAGTGATTTTATAGATATAGTTGCATGATAAACTCGTAATGGAAGACCACTAACGGCAATATATGAAAAACATTTTCCTTTCTCCCATCTTACTACATGCTCTTCAACAATATTTCCATCTTTGAAATTGATTTTACGTATTGCTCCTATCCCACGCTTTTTTTTTGATAAAAAAATCGTTTTTTTTACATCAATTACCCAATCAGATAAACTCGTAATATCACTAATCTTTCTCCAAATTTTAGCTATTTTCGCATTAACTGTAATTGTTTTTTTAACATATCCGCTATGATAATTTTTGAATCTATTTACAGACTTTGCCATCTTAAACCCCAAGACGTGTTATTATTTTTAAATTTTTGAGAACGTAATTTTGTTTTAGACTTACAAATTTCTAACACATTTAATCTCCTTTATCATCAAATTACACATGGTTTTTGGATGGAAAAAGAAAAAAACTCAAAATCAAGAATCCGGGCAATCATTTTCTATTGGAAAAGAAATTTCACTTTCAGATATCCCAAAACTGTTAGAAGAAATCAAATCATTAAGAACTAAAACTATGATTTCTGAAATAAAATCATTTAGAAAAAACATGGAGATTCGGAGAGAAGCAATTTTAAAAATCGCATATGAATTAGAAAGAGATAACCTAAAGGTTGATGACATAGACAAACATTTACAAATTCTGGTTGTACGTGGGAAAAAATTAGTTATAACTACAATTCAAAAAGAAGCTTTAGATAAATTTCCAGAAGTAACTTCGTTTGATGATATATCCTCTTTGAATTCAATGCTATCTCAGATGTTAAAACGAGTAGGTGACGTTCTAGGAAGACAGTCTCGTGTAATTCATATTTTTGCTAAAAAATACGCTACTAAACTTAAAGAGCATCTTGCTGTTTTAAACTCAGAAAAAGAAAATCTACAGAGGTTTCTTACAAATTATGATGTTCTTGACAATGATATTTCGTTAATTATTGAAAAAATTGAAAGTTACAATAATTCCCTAAAATTAGTAGAGGAAACCAAGACACGACTAGTTGAACTAAAAAACTCTGTACAAAGTTATGCACAAACTATAGAATCAACTAACCAAAAAATAGCGAATTTAAAATCATCTAAAGAACATACAAAATTTTTGGAAATAAAAAAGGAAATTCAATCTCTATCTTCTCAAGAAAGTCAAATTAAAAACCAAATTGATCTTCAATTTACCAAAATTTCAAGACCTCTAAGCAAATATGAATACATTTCTTCTCTAGAAAAACCAGAAAAAAAATTATTGGAAGGGCTTGTGAATAATCCTTTTAATGTTTTATTTGAAGGAAATAAAGAGAATATTGCCAAAATTCTATATGCTGTACGTAGAGGAGTAGAATCTGGTTCAGTATCTGTAAAAGATTCTGGAAAATCTGTTAGTCAAATTGATGAAACAATAGGTGTACTAGATAATTTAATTGGGAAAATTGATGTTTTTATGAAACATAAAAATTCCTTGGAACAAAAACTTGAGATATTTAATGTTGAAAAGCTAAATGAGGAAGAATCATTTTTGAATAAAACCGAATATAATAAAAAAGACACAGAATCAAAAATTCAAAATTTTGAAAAAAAGGCTGATGAAACAAGTGAATCTCTGCCTAAAACTATACTGTATATAGAAGAAAAACTTCGAATTGTCTCAAAAACCAAATACCATATCTCAATCTAGGTATATTAAATCCTAATTGTTAATTCGTGGATAACTAACTTGCAAAAATTTGAATACTGGATAAATTTGAAAGATGGGGTAATGTATGAATAAAATCCTGCTAACTGCTATCGTCAGTGCTTTATTCTTAGTTGGTTCTAGTTATTCATTAAGCATTTTTGCTCAAGAAACTCTATCTCCAGGGACCATGGATCATGTCACAGAAATGGGAGGCTCCCTTGAGTTGTGGGTTACTCTTGCTCACTGGACAGTAGGAATATCCAATGCAGTATTGGCAGTTTTTCTCATTAGGACATTTCATCACATGAAGGTTGTTACAAAAATGACTACTATAGAGACAGAGTATCGCTTAAGACCTTGGATTGGACCTACTGGCTCTATTAACAAAATGGATCACTCTATTAATGAAAAATGTCAATTTGATATAACAATAAAAAATTATGGTGAGCTACCATCTTCTGGAGTTACTGCAAAATTCAAGATTGCTACAAAGATGCTAAGTAGAGAAGATGCAAAATCATCTGATTTAGAATCATTTGACTTGGGTCCAATGTACCCAAACATGGAGAAGCATTACTGGTTTTTCATTGAACCAGAATTATGGAAAAAAGCACTTGAGGGACAAGAAAAGCTTTTCACAATTCTTTATTTTGAATACAAAACAGGAGCTGGAAAAAGCGGCTATGGAATGATTAGTGAATATGTTCTATCCTCTCAAAATTTTGTTCACAGAGATATGTGGATCGACGACAAAAAACTAAATTCTTTATCCTGAAAAATTTTATACTGTTCTAAATAGTGATGGCATGTTGAGTAAAATAAAAAAAATTAGAAATTTAATCTAGCTTAGGTTGTCCAACCGTAATTATTCCATATGGATACGTGATGCTTTAGAATACAGGAAGTTAAACCTGTAAAGGAGTTCATCACAAAAACTGTTCCGCGATTACAAGGACCTTCATCCATCATAGCACCGTCACTCATTGTGGGCATAGATTTTGACATGCTCAAGGGCATTCCAGTTACAGTAAATGCCTCATCAAGATGAAAATTGTTAACATTTTTTCTAGAATCCCAAATTGATATTTTCATTGATTCACTTTCCGTAGGTTGAGTAAACTCAAATGAAAAACTAACTTCAGTCAATAGTTCATCTAATACATTACTGCGAGTATTTACATTTTGTAATATGTTACAGTTCTCAGGCGTCACAGGTTTCCTTAGTTCTGATTGAATATTTGAAATCACATAAGTAGTCTCTGTTCCATCAAATTCCCTCTGCCATTCCATAGAGCAATCTGCTACAGTCAATGATGCATGCTGGAGATAGCTACCTACACTAGTGTCTTCATAAATTTTTAGGACAACGCTTACTGTATTTCCTGTACTTACACTCCTAGGAGTTATTGTTTGAGAGAATCCAGTTATATCAATGGCTTGACCATTAATTGTTACGCCCCCTGTAACCAATTGTTTGTGATTCCAAGACAGCCCAATTGTAGGTGCTGTACAGTCACCAGTACAAGAAGTTGATTGTTGTGCATATGCATTAGAAATGCCAAATGCACCTATCAATGAGATCGCAAGTATTGGAATGAGTAAAGTTTCCAATGTAATGGTTTTCGTCATTAAAAACCTCAAATTAGACTAGCTACTTAAAGTTACTCTTGAAAAAATTCTACCGATCAACAATTTTGGTTACCTTATGATCAAGAATATGCTAAAGTTAATTAATTTTTGAATGAAAAAAAGTGTGGCTTTGTTT
>CAWTZT010000138.1:0-2916 GCA_963919845.1 Thaumarchaeota archaeon CSP1-1 | reverse complement strand
TTCATACTATCAAACTTGAATAATTTTAGTATATGAATTAACTATTTACAACAAATCTTCATCGATTTTTTTAATTTTGTCTTGATATTGCTTACAAGTACAATCTGGAATTTTGCATCTACCTGCTTTCATTAGAGAAGTGCTATCTTGATCAAGTTCATGAGCCTGATGAGTGTGGTGGCATCTCTTACAATTCACTAGTCAAGAAAAATCGGCCTTTTATTTAAGGACTAGAACTGAAAGTATTATAATCACCTAGTTACATCTGAGCATAGAAGAACTTGGCAACAAAAAGAAAATCTAAAATAAGAAGTAAATCTCGCAAGTCAAAATCCAAGTCAAAATCAAAAGGGAAGAAAAAACCCTTTGGTGGATATGCTATTAGCTTTGCTGGAAGAGAGGAAACCATGGAAGACGTTTTCGGAAAAGGAAGAGTTACACCAAGTGAGATGACAAAAAAGATTTGGAAATTTATCAAAGCAAAAAGACTTGCATCAAAGTAAAAATCGACTAATCTTTAAAACCAATTAAGGAATTAGGACGGCTCTACCCTCTATTTGAGAATTTTTCAATTTTTCTAAAACCTCGTTTGCTTGTTCCAACGGATACTTTTCAGTAACTACAGACAAGTTGTGCTCTTTTGCTAACCTGATTACCTCTTCCATATCTTTTCTTGAACCAATTAGAGTTCCACGTATAGTTTTTTCCTCAAACGCAATAAAATTTGGGATTTTTCCAATAGTTCCTATTACAACTAAACCACCTTTTTTTACTGATTTAATTGCTGTATCTGTTACAATGTCTGCTGGAGCAAAAACAATTGCAGCATCTAAAAAGCCAACCTTATTTTTTAAATCTTTTAAGAATTTTTCTTGGTCTTGATCAAACGTTATTGTAACAGAAGCTCCCAATTTTTTTGCAACATCAAGATGTTTTTGTTTTCGTGAAATAGCAATTACTTTACAATTTTCTATTTTTGCAAATTGAATTGCCATATGACCAACTCCTCCAACTCCAAAAATACCAATTTTTTTATTTATTTTTGGTTCACTAGCTTTTACAGCTTTGTATGCTGTGACTCCAGCACAAAATAGAGGCGCTGCATATTCAGGTTTCATATCTTGTGGTAATTTAGTTGCAAACTCTTCAGTTACAGTAACATATTCTGAATAACCGCCTTTTAGTGATTCTCCTAAAACATCCATAGAATCACAAAGATTTTCTTTTCCTTCAAGACAGTATTGGCATTTCATACATGATTCTAAAAGGGGTGATATTCCAGCTCTGTCTCCAACTTTAAACTTTGTAACATCATTTCCAACTTCTACAACTTTGCCCGCTATCTCATGACCTGGAACAGTGGGAAGTGTGGGTGGGATTCCTAAATCCTTCCAATCTCCTTCAATCCCATGTAATTGTGAATGGCATACCCCACACGCCTCAATTTTTATTAAAATTTCATTTGATCTTTTTATCTGATGCTTATCAATCTCAGTGATTTTTAGAGGCTTTGTTTCAATTGGTCCTAATTTCGAGAGAACCATCGCCCGCATCTTCTCAACCATTAACCATTCATTTCACTAAGGATATTTTTAGATTCCCTGAAATTTCTAAGATACACATTTTACCAATTTTATTGATTTTGCATTGTGGCAGATTCAATAACTTCCGAAGATCTTGAACGAGTCAAATTATTGCAAATTGTGTCAAATAAAGGATTAAAGGAATTATCTCTCCGTGAGCTAAGACGCTTACAAATCTTAGTTAATAAAAAGGATTATAGACATAGCAAAAAGGCTCATAAATCCAAAATGAAAATCCTGGCTAGAATTAACGTTGCAATTTATGAAGTTGAGGAAGGAAGGGAAGGAATTTAATTCTAAAGAATACTAACAATTTTTTGTGCCAGAAAATAGCCTAATTAATGAAACTAGCCCATATCTGTTACAGCATTCAAAGAATCCCGTACAGTGGCATTCATGGAATGAAACTACTTTAAAAAAAGCAATTGATGAAAACAAACCAATCTTTCTCAGTATTGGCTATAGCTCTTGTCATTGGTGTCATGTAATGGCACATGAATCATTTGAAAACGAAGAAATTGCCAAAATAATGAATGAGAATTTTATTAACATCAAAGTTGATCGGGAAGAACGACCTGATGTTGATGATATTTACCAAAAAGTCTGTCAAATATCTACAGGACAGGGTGGATGGCCTCTTTCAGTATTCCTAACTCCTGATCAAAAACCATTCTATGTTGGAACTTATTTTCCCATCTTAGATTCCTATGGTAGACCTGGTTTTGGAAGTTTGCTAAGACAACTTGCACAATCGTGGAAAGAAAAACCCCAAGATATTTACAAATCTGCAGAAAACTTTCTTTCTAATCTTAAAAAAACTGAATCAGTTAAAATTCCCTCCAAGATTGAAAAGTTAATTTTAGATGAGGCTGCAATAAATTTATTACAATTAGGTGACGTCATCAATGGCGGTTTTGGCAGTGCACCAAAATTTCCAAATGCTGCAAATCTTTCTTTTCTTTTTAGGTATTCTAAATTTTCAAAGATTTCAAAATTCAATGAATTTGTATTAAAGACTCTAACCAAAATGGCAAAGGGTGGAATATTTGATCAATTGGGTGGTGGCTTTCACAGATATTCAACAGATGCAAGATGGTTAGTTCCACATTTTGAAAAAATGCTATATGATAATGCATTAATTCCAGTTGTTTATGCAGAAGCATACCAACTTACCAAAAATCCCTTTTATCTAGAGGTTGTAAAAAAAACTCTAAACTATGTTTTGAGGGATATGACTTTATCCGAGGGAGGATTCTATTCTGCTCAAGATGCAGATTCTGAAGGAGAAGAAGGGAAATTCTATGTATGGTCAAAATCAGAAATTCTAAAAATT
>CAWTZT010000137.1:0-5286 GCA_963919845.1 Thaumarchaeota archaeon CSP1-1 | reverse complement strand
GCCATGGCGCTGAGCAAATATTGTAAAGTGATATACATTCCCACCATGAATGCTACAAACTGATAATTTCCTAAAATCAATTGGTATGCTGCAAATACCCAAACAACTATGCTTGCTGCTGGAATTAGTAACATGTGAATTGCCATTAATGGATACACGAATTTTTGAAGTATTCCAAATCTAGGATTTGTTAATGCATCTGAATGACGAGATAAAATCTGTAGATTACCTCTATACCATCTTTTCCTTTGCCTATAGAAATCCTTGAAAGTTTGAGGTGCTTGAGTATATGCTAACGCTTCACTACTTCCCTGAACCACTAATCCAGATTTAAGAACTTTAATTGTTGCATCAAAGTCTTCAACGAGTGTATCTTTGTGATATGATCCAGCTTCTTCTAAATCACGTTTTCTAAATATTCCTAGTGCTCCAGGAACTATAGTAATTGCTCCAAAATAATCTAGTGCTCTTCTCATAATTTGAATTGCAGAAAGATATTCTAGTGCTTGACACCAAGTAAGCCAATTTACTTTATTTCTAATTTTTATATTTCCAGCAACTGCTGCAACTTTTTCATCTGAAAGACCTTTTGCAATACTTTTTAATGAATTTCTTCCTACAATTGTGTCAGCATCTACAATTACAATAATTTCTCCTTTTGCAAACAACAACCCATGATTGAGGGCAGATGCTTTGCCACCATTTTCTTTATGAAGAACTTTGATTTCATTTTTGTATTGTTTTGCTATTTCTAAAGTACGATCTTTACTTCCATCATCTATTACTATAATTTCTTTTTTGGGGTAATCAGATACAATTAATGATTCAATTGTATGTTCTATTACCTTTTCTTCATTATAAGCAGGAATTAAAATACTCATTGAAGGATAAACTTTGGGTTCAGGCATTAAAGAATCACGATATTTACTTCTTATTGCAAGAGGAACAAACAACATTGTTTGCCAAAATGACAGTGTTAATGTCCAAACAAAAATAGCTTGAGTTATTGTCATTAGGTTAAGATATCCATCTAATGCAATTATTGTACCAAAAATGAATGGTAAAATTAGAACTATAATAGAATAAAATGATGCATTTTTCTTACCATAAGAATAATTTTTTCCTTCAGACCTGACCTTTACAAGAATATTAAAAAAAGCAAGACTTCCTGCAAATAATATGGCGATTATACTCAAAAAAGTAAACATGCTGTAGGCCATATACACCAGTAAAGAAAAAATTACTACTGCAAGAATGACTAAAATTGGATCTGGGAATCTTATGTGATTCTGTGGAGGGCTTTTTATTTGGTTTACACTAGATGGAATATCTTGCTTTGTCATGTGTATTTTTAGCTGAGCCTGAAATGGTAATAAGATAAATTTCGTAGCAAATGAACAAGCTTGATTTTTCATAACTGAGGTGAGGAAATTGTTTATTGGCACCTGTTATACGAGACCGAAATTTTCTTATTATCGAAGATAGTCCCGCAGTAAATCTACTATTAAAAGAATATTTAAAAAAATTTGGAATAAAAAAAATCACAACTTATGAAAATGGGAAAAAAGGGATTCGTGCTTTCAAAAATCTAGTTAAAATAAAAAAAAATCCAATAGTTTTTTTAGATTATAACCTTCCTGATATGAATGGTTTTTCAGTTATGACACAATTAATCAAAATAAAACCCAACGTAAAAGTAATTATAGAAACAGCAGTGGAAAAAAATGAACAATCTATCAAAGATTTAATTGCACAAGGTGCGTATCATTATCTTCCTAAACCAATTCGATTTGAAGATATTAAAATAATTATTGAATCATTAGAGATGGAAGAAAGTATGTTAAATAAAAAACAAGATAACATGTCACAAGAAGTAGTTCATATGATTAACCGTAATACTCAGGTAAGTTTTGCTAAAATTTCTGAATTTTTGAATATTGGAAAAGAAGATTTTCTCCCCATTATAACAAAACTAAAATCAGAAAACAAAGTTATGCAAATAAATGACATAAAAGAGATTGCATGCCAAAATTGTAGTTCCGTCAAAATAACCCAAGTTTTTCATTGTCCAGCCTGTAATGGTTCAAATTTCAAACAAGAAAACCTAATAGAACACTATAACTGTGGAAATGTTTCTCCTGAATTCAGTTATAACGATGATGTTTGTCCTAAATGTAGAGATAAGATAAAAGTTCTTGGCGCGGATTATAAAGTGCTCAAAAATTATTATACTTGTAATGATTGTAATGAAAAATTTCAAGAAATTGGAACAAAGTTTCTCTGCTTAAAATGTAATAATCAATTTAAAATGGAAGACGCAAAATGGGCTACTAGTTTAGGTTATAGAGTAGTACCACAATAAATTTTTTAATTTATAATTGATTTGATTCCAAGCGATTGTTATTTTTAGAATTTTATTAAAAATTGTAAATGCGTTTTATTTCTCAATTTTTAATTTTTTTTGAGAAATATCAAGAAAACTTTCATTCAATTTTTCAAATTCTTTATTTGATTTGTTTTGACCATCTCTAATTTTGTGAACCATGTGAGTTGTAATGACCATATTGAAGGTATTTTAGACGTGAATAAGAGAAATTGTATGTTCAAAAAAATCTACCAATTTTCTCTAGAAACTATAAAGATGAATCTTAATCATTTTTTATATATGCATGGAAAATAGTGGAATGACGTGCTCAACAACCTAAGGAATTCATTACAGCCCCATTTAGAAAAAATTGGAAAGAAATTTTCCTCTACTGGACTTTCTCCAAATTTTTGGACGGGAATTAGTCTTTTTTTTGCATTTGCATCTGCAATAGTTTACGGATTAAATTTTGAATTTGCATTAATTATTGGTGGGATTTTACTTTTAATTTCAGGTTTCTTTGATATTGTAGACGGACAAGTAGCCCGTGTTGCCAAAAAAACATCAAAAAAGGGGAGTTTTCTTGATTCAGTTTCTGATAAAATTGCCGAAGTTGCTATTTTCTTTGGTATTTTAATTGGAGGACACGCTGATTCCTTTTTGGTATTATTAGCAATCTCTTTGTCTTTACTTGTAAGTTATTCAAGAGCACGAGCAGAATCTCTTGGTGTAAAACTTCAAGGCATTGGAATAGGAGAACGAGCAGAAAGATTGCTTGTAATTGCTATTATAGGAATTATTGGAGGCATATTCCAAAGTATTGAATTCATGGAGTATGCAGTAATCATTGTGATAATAATTGCTGCAATTACTTTGATTCAGAGAATTATTGTCGTATCAAAAGAATTACGAAATTAATTATCGTAATCTTCCTCGTTCTCGTCTTTTAGATGCTGATCTTATTTTGAGTATTTTAAAATGAATTGCGCACGATATGCAGTACCATTTTAAAACTGTTGGAGCTGCAATATATGCTCCTTGTGCTCTGAGCTCCTTGGCTAGAGTATGTTCGACTAGATTTAATCGTGAGGTTACCTTTTTTGCTTTATCACGCGGAACAGTTGCACCACAATTTGTGCACTGAATACGGTCTGAAGACCCCTTTCCTCCTTTTCTACGTCCTCTACTAGCTCGCTTTAGTGTCATTGTGTATTTTCACTCTTCTTCTTTATATGCTTGTTTTTTTCATACTGATAATTTCTACGCGTGTCTTTTATTCAAGAATTTAAAAATTGATTTAGATAGAATTGTGAGGTATCATAATTTAAGATCCTTTCAATTCTAGTCTGAACCGACCATAATATTGGCTGTGCTTTCCAGGATAATTCTTGGAAAGCCTGCCAAAAAAAGGATTGTTATTAATAACTAATTTTCAAAGATTTAAGCTACTTGGGAGAAATTCAATTATGAGAGGCCTTTGTCATTCTTGTTTGACCTCAAATACAGAATTAGTAATCTTTAAGGATAAAATTTTGTGTAAATCATGTCAAAATAAATTACAAAAAAAATCACCGCCTAAAGGATAATTCAAGTTGAAAATAGGAATTTTTTCTCATTGTGTCATAGATACTATTGAACTTAACGAAACTTCAAATGAATTAATCGGTGGCGCAGCATGTTATTGTGGATTTACTGCAAAAAATCTAAAGTTTGATGTTGAATTACATACAAAATTTGGGCAAGATTTTCCAACAAATATCTTAATAGAAAAAAATCTTACTTTTAAGAATGCTTTATCCAAAAAACCTACAACACAATTTAGGATCACAATAAATAATTCAGATAGAAAATTATCGCTTACAAATGAATGTGAACCTATAGAATATTCTAGCTCTTCTGCTGATGGTTTCATAGTTAGTCCTGTCTTTCATGAAATTTCTCCTCAAATATTTAATAAATTAAAAAATGATTCTGAATTTATTTTCCTTGATCCACAAGGATTTCTTAGAAGAACAGATTTGAAAAAAAATATTTTTCTTCAAAAAACTGACATTGACTTGTCTAAAATATCAGGAATAAAAGTAAATCCAGATGAAATTTTCAATCTTACTGGTCTTGAAGGAATAAAAGCTATGAAAAATCTTCAAAAAAAGGGAGTTGAAAATGTTTTAGTTCCTAATAAACAAGACATATCTCTGCTTGTAAAAGATAGACTTTATTCAATAAAGTTACCAAATATTGATCTTTATGATACCACAGGAATAGGCGATATCTTTAGCGCTGCATTTATCTGTACTATGTTAAAAGAAAATGATTTTTTTTGGGCATTATGTTTTGCAGGAGGTGCTGTACAAGCAGCACTTGAAACGAGAGAAATTGGTTTGAAAAAGGTACCTCAAAAAGGGGCAGTTGAAACTAATGCGGCTTATTTCTATAACCAAGTAAAATTCAAACAAGTCTAATGCATTTTTGTCCTTAATTCCAATTTCGCTAAATCAATTTGAGATTTGACATTTGTTATGAAGTGTTAACTGTAATTATTAGTGAATTTTTCTTCATGTCACCTATAGAAAAGCAAGTGTATTGTAGATTTTTCAATGGCAAAAAGAACAAAAGCCCAACGTAGTGCTGCAGGAAAAAAAGGTGCTCGTACTAGAAAAAGAAATGCAGCAGCAAAAAAAGGTTCTAAACGTAGAAAGAGGAAACGTTAGAATCAATCCCTTTTTTTAAAATTTTGTCAAGTTTTAACACAAAGTCTAAATAGAGATTCCAATTTCGCTAAATCATTTTTTTATTTTTTTATATACAAAAAATTATGTTTTATGTGGCTAGTATTGAGTTCTTGCTAAACCTTACCAATATCTATTTGACGTGCTAACGTAAAGTAATATTTTGCTTCTTCTATTTTTCCAAGTTGTGCT
>CAWTZT010000136.1:0-7975 GCA_963919845.1 Thaumarchaeota archaeon CSP1-1 | reverse complement strand
TTACAAACATTTAGTTGAATTTAATCAAATTGAAGGAATTATTGTCGGCAAAGATACAACTTTGCGAGATTTGATGGGAATTCAAAGAGAGTTTTACAAAAGAATGGGATTAGATAAAGTAAAATTTTGGCCAACATTTTTCCCATATACAGAACCATCTTTACAATCCATGGTATACAATGAAAGATTAGGTAAATGGGTAGAGTTATTTGGAATGGGAATTTTTAGACCAGAAGTTACAAAACCTCTTGGAATTACAAAACCTGTTTTAGCTTGGGGAGGAGGTATAGAAAGAATTGCAATGATAAAGTATGGAGTAAACGATGTTCGTGAATTTTACAATAACGACTTCAAATGGTTAAGGAATGTTACAAAATGCCAGTAGTTGAACTAGAACTTCCAAGACTTCAAAAACTTGTTGGAAAAACTAATAGAAAAAAAATCATTGACACCCTACCATTTGTTGGTTTAGATATAGAGTCTCAAGAAAATGATGTCATAAGAGTTGAATATAGTCCAAATCGTCCGGATTATTCTACGGATTTTGGAATTGCATTAGGTTTGCAAGGTCTTTTGGGAACCAAAACTGGAATACAAAAACTAAAAATTAAAAAAATTGAAGGTTATCAAATCAAAGTTGATTCATCAGTAAGTAAGGTAAGACCTTTTGTCACAGGAATTGTTGCACGTAATGGAAAAATCGATGAAAAAGTTTTACGTCAACTTATTGTTATGCAGGAAGATCTTCATAATGGAATTGGTAGGCGTCGCAAAAAATCTTCAATAGGAATTCATGACCTAGATACAATTTCTTTTCCATTAGCCTATACAACAACTAGCAGAAATCACAAATTTATACCTCTAAATTCATCTCAAGAAAATTCTATTTCTGAAATTTTAGAAAACACGGAGGTAGGTCAAGATTATGGGTACATTTTAGGAAATTCACCAAAAGTACCAATCATTATTGATTCCTTAGGAAATACTGTTTCATTCCCACCAATTATCAATTCATCAATTACTACAGTAACAACAAAAACGAAAAATCTTTTAGTTGAAGTAACAGGACTTGACAAAAATGATGTTGAAGATATGTTGTCTGTTGTGGCAACAGTTCTTCAAAGTGCAGGCTTTGAGCTTTGTTCAGTAAAGATTTCTGGTGCAAAAAATTCCAATCCGAAATTCAACCAAAGAAAAATTCTTATAAACACAAATTTTGTAAATGCAATGTTAGGTCTGAATATTTCACCAGGAAAAATAATTTCTGCTTTAAAAAAATGTAGACTGGAAGCAACTTCAAAAAATAAAAACATTATTTGTACAGTTCCAAGATATCGTTTTGATATATTTGGTCCAATGGATTTAGTTGAAGAAGTTGCCTTAGGTTATGGAATTGAAAATCTAAAACCTAATCTATCTGCTTCTAAAACACTTGGACAAAAGAACCAAAAATCTAATGACCTTAACAGTATGTGTCAAATAATGGTTGGTCTTGGCTATATGGAAGCTCTTAATTCAAGCTTGACTAGCAAAAGAATTCTTTACGATTTAACTAATCGTGATTCTTCTAATATTATATCAGTAATGAATTCAAAAAGCCAAGAACACACAATTCTTCAAGACTTTATCTTGGCTGGATTATTAAATAACTTATCAAGCAATATTCATGAACCTTATCCACAAAAACTGTTTGAAATAGGAACAATATTTTCAAAAAGAAATCCAATTGATGAGGAAATTCATTTAGCTTGTGTTAATTCTCATAAAGATGCAAATTTTTCAGAAATTAAATCTATTTTACAGTCAGCATTAAAAACAGGATTTAATATTGTTTGTAATACAAAAACATCAACGCATCCTACATTTTCAAAAGGACGAGCAGCAGAAATCATAGTTGCTGGAAAATCATATGGAATTATTGGTGAGATTGATTCGAAAGTTAGAGGGAACTTTAAGATAAGAGAACCAGTGGTTGGCTTTGAACTAAAACTGTCTGGATTAATATTTGACTAGCTGTTTTTATTTAATGTCCAAAAGAGCATGCACACAGACGGATTAGAATGACGATAATCGTGATGATTTCTATGATTTCTAATTCACCCAGGTGTGCTACACTGGACAACCCCGGTTTGAGAGCCAAATGAGGAAAATGGCTAATTACCTATGAGTTTGTGTGAGTCAGAACCGGGGAACACTTTCTTTTACAATTAATCTTTTTTTTCCATTAAATTAAATCAAAAAATAGAAAATACTTCAGAAATAGATCGGTTTATTGATATAACCGAAAATATCTTATCAATTTATGGCAACAGCATATGTCTTAATCAATTGTGAACTAGGGTCAGAAGAAACAATTATCGAACAACTCAAAGGTCTTGAAGGTATCAAAGAAGTTCATGGAACATTTGGAGCATATGACATTTTGGCAAAGATTGAATCTGGAACTGTTGAAACACTTCGTGAAACAATTACTTGGAAGATAAGAAAAATAGAAAAGATTCGTTCAACATTGACGTTGATGGGTATCGAAGGCCAAACATAATTTCTTATTTTTCTTAAATTGTTACTTCATTTTATTTTTGTCATAAAAGATTCTGACTTAGGAAAACGTAATGAAGAATTTGAGTATGTTAAACAAATGGCCCAATTTTATAAAAAATGGATAAAAAAAAATTTTTCAAAAGACTTTGAGATTAAATGTGATGAAATGATAACTAGACCTCAACATTTTTTTAGAAAATTAGATAATACTTCAAAATTGGTAAGGGATCATATAGAACGTGGAGAAGAAATTTATCATTTTTATCTTTGTCATTTTAGACCACTTTGGACTGATTGTACTGTTGAAGGATATCATGCAGAAAATTTTGGTATGATGTTGTGGGAACGACCTAAAAATGAAAGTGATACTTTGTTTTTGGCAGAAAAAAACTGTACACTTGTATCACATGAATTAGCTCATGAGCTTCTTAGACAAAATGGCAACAAAGAATACCTTGGACTTGTTCATGATTTATGGACTAAACATAGTTTTGCAAATTTACCTTTTGAACAATATGGAAAAAATTTTGAAAAAACAACAAGTGAACCTTACTTTCTGACAATTGACACTTCAGAATTTGGGTTATAGTGAAATCACCTTTTCTTTTAATTCATAACAACTAATCTGTTAATGTGCTTATTTGTAAGGGGATCTGTAAAACCAAGTTTCATGATTTGCTTGGTGATACTATTTTGAGATATCAGAATAATCAAAAAAGATGCGGTGTATGTGATGTTTATTATAATTGGACAGGTTCAAAATGTCCTTGTTGTAATTCAATACTCCATGTACGTCCAAGACACTCTAAAGCGAAGTTAAAGTATTACAAGAGTAAGGGAATAAAATGGATTTAATTTACTAATTCTAGCACTTGTTTACTGAATAAATTCTGTTTTCAAAGTTAGCAGTTTTGAAATCTAACCTGTTTTCTGCATCAGTCTTTCTTGACTTGGCAAGGTTTTCTAAATTTACTAATGCATCACCTTTGAATCCAACGGAAGAACCAAAAATTGCTTCAGATAACAGTGTTCCATGATCACCTTTTTTTACATCATCGACAATATCATAGAATTTTTGGGTCTCTTTCTTATTTACTGGACCTCCAGTTGGTTTATTGAAGGCAACAACGATATACATTCCATTATTTTTAACGGCAACTGGTATCTTGTGATTCTTTCCAGATGCACCTGGAATTGTTTCATTGATTAAAATTTCACATTTGTGATACATACTAGAAACATATGCAAAGAAACGATATTGCGCATATTTTCCTTTTTCATCTTCTACGCATTCAACAAATACTTTGTGTAAAACCTGTAAAGATTCATTATTCATGCTTTGTAAGCGGTCATCAATTCTACCGCGTTTAAGCAGATCAGAATTACAATCCTTTGCAACTAATGCAAGAATAAAATCTGGTAAATTGTAATTCTTTAGTGCAGCAACAAACGAACCTGCTTGTGACATACCAAAACTTGGAAAACCTTTATTGACCATTTTTATTGTAAAACCGCCTGATTCAAAATAAGTTGAAATTTTATGTTAATCTCCCCTAGCAACCATTCGTGTTAGTAATTTTTGGTTTATAATTGTTAGCTCTCATTTTAGTCTTAAAGAAAAAAATAGCAACAACTTTTTGATTCAATTTAAAAATATTATATTCCGTACATTACATACAAATTACATGGAAATAGAGTCGACTCCTGAACTTGTTTCTAAGGTTTACAAGAAACTTGAAGAAAATGTTTCTAAATTCAAGAAAATAATTGGAAAACCACTTACACTAACTGAAAAAATTATAGCTGGACATCTAGTAGAAATAGAAAATAAGAATTTGTATGAGGGAACAAATTATGTTTATCTTAAACCTGATCGAGTAGCATTACAAGATGTTACTGGTCAAATGGTAATGCTACAGTTTATGCAAGCCGGTCTTAAACAAACAAAACTTCCTACAACTGTACATTGTGATCACCTGATTCGAGCTAATGTTGGTAGTGATGCTGATACAAAAGTCGCTCTTGATGAAAACAGTGAAATTTACAAATTTTTAGAAACATCTTCTCGAAAATATGGATTAGGTTTTTGGAAACCAGGTGCAGGTATAATTCATCAAGTGGTTCTTGAAAATTATGCTTTTCCTGGGGGTCTAATGATAGGTACTGACTCTCATACACCAAACGCTGGAGGACTTGGAATGCTTGCAATTGGAGTAGGTGGAGTTGATGCAGCTGAAACAATGGCAGGACTACCTTGGGAAGTATTGTATCCAAAACGAATAGGAGTACATTTAACAGGAGATCTTAATGGATGGACTTCACCCAAAGATATCATACTTCGTGTTGCAGGTGAGTTAACAGTGGCTGGTGGAACTAATTCTGTAATAGAATATTTTGGACCAGGGACTGAATCTATTAGCTGTACTGGTAAAGCTACAATTACAAATATGGGCGCAGAAATTGGTGCGACCTGTTCTATTTTTCCATATGATAAAAGAATGGAAAAATATTTACAAATTACTGGTCGTGAAAAGATTGCAGAACTTGCAAACAAACACAAACAATTGTTAATTGCAGATCCAGAAATAGAACAAAACCCTGAGAAATTTTTTGATAAAATTATAGACATAGATCTTTCAACATTAGAACCATATATTGTTGGTCCACATACACCGGATTTAGCAAGACCTATATCACAACTTGCTGCTGATGTGAAAAAAAATCAATATTTAGATAACATTGCTGTAGCGTTGATTGGAAGTTGTACAAATTCTTCTTATGAAGATATGTCAAGAGCTGCTAGTATATCTGAACAAGCAAAAGCTAAAGGTATTTCATCAAAAATACCTCTTCTTGTAACGCCTGGTTCTGAACAAATTAGAGCCACAATTGAAAGAGATGGACAAATGGAATCATTAAGATCTATTGGAGCAAAAGTTCTTGCAAACGCATGTGGACCATGTATTGGTCAATGGAGTAGACCCGAATTAAAAAAAGGAGAACCAAATACTATTGTAACTTCATACAACAGAAATTTTCCTGGACGAAACGATGGAAAAAGAGAAACAATGAACTTTATTGGTAGTCCTGAATTAGTAATTGCTTTAGCACTTGGTGGTAAACTATCGTTTAATCCTTTGACAGATTTCTTGAAAGCCTCTGATGGTTCAGAGTTTAAGTTAGACCCTCCTAAGTTAGCCCCAGAACTTCCAGTAAAAGGATTCAAACAAACTGAAGGAATTTACATCCCTCCAGCTGAAAATCCAGAAGAAATTGATGTAAGAATTAAAGACGATAGTCAAAGATTGCAAAAACTGGAACCTTTTCCTGCGTGGGATGGAAAAGACTTTGTTGAGCTTCCCATAATGGTGAAAGCCAAAGGAAAATGTACAACTGATCATATTTCTCCTGCTGGTGCTTGGCTAAGCTATAGAGGACACTTGGATAATCTAAGTGATAACATGTTACTTGGTGCAGTTAATGCATTTGATGAACAAGTAGGGAAAGGAAAGAACATTCTCTCTAACCTAATTGAACCATTTCCCGAGATTGCTAGACAGTATAAAGAAAAGAACATGAGCTGGGTAATAATAGGTGACAGTAATTATGGAGAAGGAAGTAGTAGAGAACATGCTGCTATGACTCCAAGATATTTAGGATGTGTTGCAGTAATAACAAAAAGTATTGCAAGAATTCATGAGACGAATTTAAAAAAACAGGGAATACTTGCTTTAACATTTGAAGATCCAAATGATTATGACAATATACTAGAAGACGATAAGATTAGCATAATTGGATTAAATGATCTTCAACCAGGAAAAACTGTAAAATGTGAAATAGTTCATCAAGGTGGAAAAAAAGATGAAATTAATCTTAAACATTCATACAATAATTTTCAGATAAAGTGGTTTAAAGCAGGTTCTGCACTTAATTTGTTACGTTCTAAAGAAAATTAGTAATGAAATGAGACGTGGGGCCGACCGGAATTGAACCGGCGACCTACGGGTCACTACAGCTCCAAACTTACATCATTTTTTCATCAGTAGCTTAGTTTGACCTCTGGAGCCCTTAGCGGTGAATTAACGTAGTCACTGTCGCCCTACCAGGCTAGGCTACGACCCCACAGGTTATGAGAAAAGTAGACTTGAATTTTAAGTTATTTTATCAAAATTTAATTGAGATTAATTGATTTGATATCTAACAAGGAAGATCATGGTAAAAGCTGCAATATTATTAGTTGGTGTAATTCCTGTAATTTTTGCAATAATGATTGCAGTACCATTGGTTACAAAGCCGGAAATTCCAACAAGTGCTCTTGTTCCAGAAGATCAAATTAGTATTGAATATACTAAACATCAATTGAAAGTAGTTTCTTTTGGAGTAACTGAAAGAGCTGGTTCACAATACACTGAAATTCTTACGATAAAAAATAATGGTGAAATACGGTATAATGTAATTGATGGAGGTTTTCCACAACCTGAAAAAAAATCTAGAATTGACGAAGAGCAATTAAGAAAACTCGCTGCAATGATTAAAGAAACTGGATTTATGGAAATTCCAACTGACCAATTTCCTATTGATGAAAATGTAAAAGAGTATCAAAAATCAACAATTAAGATTACTTTAAACGAAAAAACACATCAGATTCATTGGCCAGACCAAAATGCAACTTCAATACGTATTGCGCCAATTATCACTCAACTTGAATTAGAATTAAATCTAATTATAGATCAAATCTTGTAATTGTATTAAATCCTTCCCAAATTAGAATAATAATAAATAAAATCCTTCATTCCTTTCAATTCTTTAATTAATAGAATAAATATCGAGGAACTCACATAACTGTATGATTCCACTGGCTGGTGATTCTAAAAATTCTAAAGGAATTGTAAATGAAAAAATTGAATCCCACAATATCTTAAGAGGTACATCGACTCTAAAACGTGGCTTGGCTCATATGTTAAAAAATGGAGTAGTTATGGATGTCACAACAGTTGAACAAGCCCAAATAGCTGAAGATGCTGGAGCTGTTTCTGTAATGGTCTTAGATAAACTCCCTTCAGATGTTAGAAAAGCTGGAGGAGTAGCTAGAACAGCTAGTGTTAGAGTGATTCAAGAAATCATGGATGCAGTAACAATTCCTGTTATGGCAAAATGTAGAATCGGTCATGTTTACGAAGCTAAAGTGCTAGAAGAAACAGATGTAGATATGATTGATGAATCTGAAGTTCTTACTCCTGCAGATGAGAATCACCATATTTGGAAATGGGATTTTACAACTCCATTTGTTAACGGTTCTCGTTCATTAGCTGAGGCATTAAGAAGAATTGAAGAAGGTGCGGCTATGATTAGAACAAAAGGAGAACCAGGGACTGGTAATGTTGCAGAAGCTGTTCTTCACATAAAAAAACTAAACGATGAGCTTCGAAAAATA
>CAWTZT010000135.1:0-2883 GCA_963919845.1 Thaumarchaeota archaeon CSP1-1 | reverse complement strand
TCTAATGAACTTGCTTTACTTTTATGATGCTCTAACCTACTTTCAATGTTTCCTTTCTCTTCAGAAATTGTTTTTATTAGTTTGGAAACATCTTTACTTTTTAGTTCTTTAATGGGTAATTTTTTTAATTTTTCAAAGTCTTCTGATGATTCATAACGTAGTGCTTCAATATCGTCATCAAAAATTTGTTTTTGATTTTTAATTCTATTAATTTCTCCTAAGCGTTCATCAAAAATTGCATTAACTAATCTTACATATTGATCAGTTGTTCTTGTTTGATGTCCGGCATCTAATAGCTCTTCTTGAATAATATCTGTTGTAGAAACAGCTTTTGGTTTATGTCCTCTAACGAAAATATTTCTTGATTGAACGTCTAATGCATCAGACACTTCGAGCTTGGGTCCTTCTTCAATTCCTGTGAGGTGTGCCCATTCATCATCAGCTGTTACTTGTTGTTTTTTATCACGATTAAGGTATTTTTTAGGCATAACAAACTGAATACGGCTGAATCATAATAATAGATGTGTGTGTAAAATTGAACACACTGAAAATCAGAAAATCAAATGCCGAATGGATTCTGTATTAAATTCAGCAATTGTCTCTAATCTTTAATTTTAAATGAAATTTCTTCTCCGTTTCCAATCGGAACAGTAACTGTCTGAACATTAGGTTTGGAGAGTACATGTTTTGAATATTTTTTCATCCTATCTCGAAATTTTTCTGGATAAAGAATATTGTCTGCAGCAATTATGCCTCCAATCTTAACCATCGGAAAAACTAAATCAAAATATTGAATCATATTTTCTTTATCAGCGTCAATAAAAACAAAATCAAATTTTGCAAAATCTTCTGTATGTTTTTTTGATAATTCTTCTAGAATATTAGTTGCAGTTCCTTTTCTAATTTCTATGATGTTAGAAACTCCTGCTTCCTCAAAATTGTTAATTGCTCGCTTGATTTTTGATGGATTTTCTTCTATTGTTATAATTTTACAATTTTCATTATCGTTTTCAATAAGTGCATCTGCAAACCATAGTGTAGAAAAGCCAGTGGATGTTCCTATTTCTAACAATCTTTTTGCTTTGACAGTTTTTAGAAATATGTTGAAAAATTTGCCAGTATCAGGAGTTATTGCAAGCATCTGATCATCATGTGGTACTTCAACTTTGCCTGAATTTTCTAAATTAGCTTGAATTTCTAATTTTGATAAAATATTGAGGATTTTAGAGTTCATGTATTAACACTTTTTGATGAAACAAATTAATCATACCTTGAAAGTTTTACTCTAGTTGAACATGTTAGTATATTTAATTGGGTTAATCTCTTTTGTTATTATTTTTACCCAATATGCCTATGCAATTGAAATTATTACTGCTCCTGAAAAAGATCCCTTTGGTCCAAATGATTCGATATCAATATCTGTAGAAATTGATGGATATCAAGGAGGAAATGTAGAATGGATTGCACACAAACCAGATGGTTCATCTGATTCTGGAGTTCTTACTGCATTAAAAGGTGGGAAAAAAACACATGTTATTGGCAGAACAGCATTTGATAATCAATTCGGGGCATGGTCAATTGATTACATATACAAGGATATTACACATCCAACGCCTGTTAATGTTACTCCTCTGGTTTTAAAATTGGCAACTGACAAGCAAGTCTATCATGAAGGAGAAACTGTTATTGTTACTATAAATTCTAATGAAATAGAACCCAATGCTGCAAAAGCAGAAACGTACTATATTGAAATTGTGGACTCGAATGATTCACCTGCTCAACATATGCAGTCTAATGAAATCAAGGCGTATCAGAATTCTACCACGTATTCCATTTTAGTCAATGAATTGTTGAACAATAATCCATTTGGCGATTACAAGGCCAAAGTTCAATATTATAAAGTCATTTCATATGTTACATTTTCTGTAAAAGAGGAGGGTCCAGAAACCACAATTTTTATTGGAACCGATAAACCCCTGTATGATTCTGGTGCAATCGTTGAAGTACAAATCATCATTTCTGAGATGATAGATTCAAACGCAGAACTAACAATAATAGATCCTACTGGTAAAAGAACTGTACGCAGTTTTCCTATTGAAAACAGTTTAACTCGTGTAATTTTAGATGATATCTCTACTATAAAATCTGGAACTTATACTCTTGAAATAAGTTATGGTGGGGTCTCAGAACTCAAAACTTTTGTTGTAGAAACCGAAAGTACCGTTTCTAAACAACCTAAAATTGACTTGAGAGTTTCCCTTGATAAGCAAAAATATGCGCCAGGTGAGGTAATTACTGCAGAAGTAAAAACAGATCAATTGATTTCTGATAAGATAAGCTATTGGACCGTTGATCCATCAGCAAATCAAGGAGTAGTAACCACAAAATCAATGTTATCTGGTAAAAGTATCATTCCTTATTTTTTGCCTAGTGAAATAGAATTAGGACCTTGGAAGTTTTATGTTAATTATGGTGGTAAGGAGAGCTTTGCAATTTTTTTTGTAGAGGGTGAACCAATAGAACAAACAAAAACTAGTCTTACAGATGCCTATGACGGTCCAGAATTATTAATGACCATTGATAAATCAATTACCAATCTTAATCAACTAAGGGGAATTGCTATTGATTCTAATCAGAATATTTTTCTTGTTGATTCAGGGAGCTCTAATATAAAAAAATTTGATGTAAATGGAAGATTGTTAGATTCTTGGGGCTCATTTGGTTCAGAAGATGGGCAATTCAAGAATCCAACTGGAATTTTTGTTGATTCAAAATATGTTCATGTTGCAGATACTGATAACTCACGTATTCAAACATTTGATAAAGATGGGAACTTTATTCGCTCTTGGGGCAAATCTGGAATTGGTTCACAATCATTAAAGT
>CAWTZT010000134.1:0-5267 GCA_963919845.1 Thaumarchaeota archaeon CSP1-1 | reverse complement strand
TGAGTTCCAATTGGTATTGGTTGTCCTTGAATATCTGTAGAACCTGCAATGTCTACAACATGTATCAATGCTTCAGCTTGTCTTGCATCATCTAAGAATTGGTTACCCAATCCTTTACCTTCATGAGCACCTGGTACAAGACCTGCAATATCAATTAGTTTTATGGGAATAAAACGTGTTCCATTTTTGCATAATGAAATATCGTGCTTTATTTCAAAATGTCTGCAAGCACAGTCTGTTTTGACATAAGCTACACCTACATTTGGTTCAATAGTTGTGAATGGAAAATTTCCAATCTGAACTGGAGCCTCTGTTGCTGCAGAAAAAAATGTTGATTTTCCAACGTTTGTTTTACCTAAGAGCCCAATTTGCATGCCAGACTAGTATCCCCTTGTAATATTAGTATTGCAGAAATTGTTTAATCTAATTCAAGTTGTCTCTATAACATGGCAATTATCATAACTGGAAATCCAGGAGTAGGCAAACATACCTTAGCAAAAAGTGTTACAAAGATTTTGAATTACAAAATACTAGATATCAATAAGATAGCACTAGAATCCGGGCTTTATGAAAAAAAAGATAATACCATAGATGTTGATGTTAAAAAATTGAAAAATATTTTAAAAAAGAAAATAAAAAGAAACTCCCTAATTGTAGGGCACTTAGCACCTTATGTTGTATCTAAAACTCAAGTGAAAAAAGTAATTATTCTACGAAAAAATCCTTACAAGCTTATTTCAGTTTTTAAAAAAAGAAAATATTCTGCAAAAAAAATTATTGAAAATACGGGTAGTGAAGTTTTAGGAGTAATTGCATATGATTCAATTAAAAAATTTGGTAAGAAAAATTCCCACCAAATTGATACAACATCAAAGTCGATTTCTAAAATATCAAAAATTGTATTAAGTGCACTTAAGGGAAAATTTGAAAATGATACAGTAGATTGGTTAACTTTGGTTTCAAAAAAAAATGAACTAAAAAAATTCTTTACATATTAATTAAATAATGCATTAGTTGGCGTAATGTTAAATTGTTTGAGATAAAAAAATGTGATTTGGCAGGAAGAATTGGAATTTTGCATACAAATCATGGTAAAGTTGAAACTCCTGCATTTGTTCCGGTGATTCATCCTGTTAAACAAACAATTCCCACAAAAAAAATTCGTGAGTTAGGATTTGACTTGGTAATTACAAATGCATACATTACACGCAATCATTATGGAGATGATGCAATAAAACGTGGAATTCACAACATTATTGACTTTGATGGTCCAGTAATGACTGATTCAGGGGGATACCAGGTTTTAGAATATGGGGATGTAGATGTTTCACATGAAGAAATGTCTGAATTCGAAGCTAAGATTGGATCAGATATTGCAATTCCACTTGACAAGCCAACAGGTTACGGTCTGCCAAAAGCGAAAGCAAAATCATATGTTGAACACACTTTGAAAGTTTCAAAACAAGTTTTAAAGAAAAAAGCTAATGGTCAGATTTGGGTTGGACCAATTCAAGGTGGCGAACACATGGATCTTGTCAGAAAATCTACAAAAACACTCGTAGAATATGGTTTTAAAATGCTTGCTTTGGGGAGCCCAGTTGAATTCATGGAATCATATGAATACAAGTTACTTGCTAACATGATAATTTCTGCAAAAAAACTAATTCCTAGTGCCATTCCTCTACATCTTTTTGGGGCTGGTCATCCACTCACGATTCCACTTGCTGTAGCATTAGGTTGTGATACTTTTGATTCGGCATCATACATGTTATACGCAAAACATGAGCGATACATGACAGAGGATCGAACTTTGCATCTTTCTAAAATTCCAAACTTTACTTGCTTGTGTGAGGTTTGTTCTAGACTCAATCCAAAAGAATTACTTGAGCTTGATAAGGATGAAAAAATAAACAAGATTGCACTTCATAATCTCTATGCCATCAAGTCTGAGGTAGAAAGGGTAAAGGAGGCTATCTATGGAGGAAGATTATGGGAATATGTCATTAAAAAAGCACGTTCTCACCCTAAATTATTTGAAACAATAGATGTTTTTACAGAAAACTCTAGGTACTTTATAAAATCAACTCCTAGATTCAAGGATTCTGCCATTTTCCTATTTTCAGCTGTGGACCAATTTAGACCAGAAATCATATCATATCATGAAATGGTTCGAAGATTTAGAACAAAAAAGAAAATTCTGGTTCTTACAAGGGATTCTACCAGAAAGCCGTTTTATTTATCACCAGAATATAATCTACTAAAAGACAAGTTTTCAAATCAAAATTCAGTACAATTCTGTCAATACAATCCTTTCTTAGGTATAGTTCCTTTGGAGATTTCAGATATTTTTCCTGCAGCTCATAATGTCATGGCTAGAATTGATTACAAACCTGAAGATTTTACAATTTTTGCTAAAACATGGAAAATCTTCTTTGAGAAGAATCATTTTACTACTCTTTATTACGATAAGAAAGATGAATTTCTCAATTATTTTGCAAAAACATTACGAATGCAAATTAGAAAAAAGTCACTTTGATAATAAAAATAAAGAAAAAAAAGTGCGAAAGATACCGACTATAAAGCGGCGTCTTCTGCCCAACCTTTTATGAATACTCCGTTCTTGTGAAGAGGTACAGGTTGTCCTGCAGTGTAATTCATTGGTCTCATCCAAAAGATTGATTTTGTTGGACATACTCCAATGCATGCACCATCAGAAATACATCTTTCTGGATAAAAGACAAATGCTTTTCCTCTCTTCCAACCTTCAACAGGTTTTACACGAAGTACGTCGGGGCCAAGAGTAGTACAGATTTCTACACAAAGTGCACATCCGATACATCTCTGTTCATCAATGTCTGGAAGTATTGCTATTGGCATTTATTTCACTTAATGTAATCATTGTTCGGTTGCTATTTAAACCATGATTGAAATCCATAACAGGGTTATAGACTAGGCTGATCGGAAATTAAAAAATTCAATATCACGTCGTTATTTCAGATTTATTTTTAGAATTTGATTAGTTTTAGCTAAGTTCAATAATTATTGATAAATCTTGAAAATAGAGTTTGAAATCACATATCACAGTAAAATATACAAATTAAAAAACAAAAAAAGAGTAATGTGAATTACACGTGTTATTTTCTCATTGCGTCAATTTGACCAGATGTAACCCAGTCAAGTAGTTCAGCTGAGGTTGGATTAAGTTCAGCCTTTTTGTCCATTAGGTTCTTTACCCAAATCCAATTAATCTGGTTAAGAAGTGGTTTGTTTGCTTCATCGCCTGCGCGAACCTTTGAGACAACAGCTTGATCCTGTGTTTTTAACCAATCTTGATAACTTCTACCCATACGAATCGGATCGAAGCTAGCGCTAATTAAAGCTTTTGAAGATTATAGCTTTTAAAGAGTGATCGGAGATTTGGTAACAAAGTTTTAAGGTAGATCTAAAGGCAAATGATTTCTTGAATGTTAAAGTTTTAGGAGCAGCTAGAGAAGTAGGTAGATCTGGTTTTTTAATTAATAGTAATGGAACAAATTTACTTTTAGATTATGGAGTAATGTTTGGAAGACGTGGTTCTCCCCCACAATACCCCATGCATGTAAAGCCCAAAGACATTGACTCTGTTATCATTACACATGCTCATCTAGATCATTCTGGTTATGTGCCAGCTTTGTTTGCAAGTGGGCATTGTAATGTATATGCAACTCCTCCTACTTTTGATCTAACTCAATTATTAATTGAAGATATGTTAAAAATTGAAAAAAACTTTCATCCCTTTGATCTTCCTGAACTTAACAACATGATGAAAAATTCTAAAGAAATTGGATTTAGGGAGAAAGTAAAACGAGGAAATACAACTTTTGAGCTTCGTTCATCGGGTCATGTTTTAGGTGGAGGTACGGTTCTAGTAGAATCAGAAAATAAACGCGTTTTCTATACAGGGGACATACATCCTCAAGGTTCACGAATGTTGCCTAAAGCTGACCTAGATATTGGTGAAATTGATTTGCTCATTACAGAAAGCACCTACTCACAAACAGTACAAAAGCCACGAGAACAATCCGAAGAAGGATTAATTGAGTTTGCCAATGAGGTAACGGATAGAAAAGGAGTTTTGTTTATTCCAGCATTTTCAGTAGAACGTTCACAAGAAATTGCATGTGTATTAAGAAGTTCAGGATTCAAACATAAAGTGATAATGGATGGTATGGCCCTTAAGGTAAATGATATAATGTTTCGTTATCCTGAATATCTTCGAGATCGAAAAATCTTTGCAGATGCTATCAATAGTGCGGTAGCTATTAGAAATCATAGAGAACGCAGAAATGCTCTATCAGAACCATGTGTTGTAATTTCGCCTGCAGGAATGCTTGTAGGAGGAAACGCAGTTTACTACTTACAAGAACTTGCATTTGATAGTAAAAATGGAATTGCACTAGTTTCGTATCAAGGTGATGGAACGCCAGGAAAGAAACTTTTAGAAACAGGTAAAGTTGAAACGCGAGGAAGGAACCTGAAGGTTACAGCACAAGTAAAACAGTTCGAGTTTTCTGGACATGCAGATAAAAATGAACTTTTTGATTTTGTTAAAAATATCAAAGGAAATCCAAAGGTTTTGACAGTACATGGAGACGAAGATTCATGTACTAAATTTGCAGAAGAATTACATGAACGACTTGGTCTTGAAACACACTCCCCTAAAGTAAATGAAATCATTACTGTTTGAGAATTTTTCTCAGCAAATTAACTTGCAGGATACCATTAACAGTGGGCAGGTCTTTTTGTGGGAAAAAAATGGGAAAAAATGGTATGGAATCAATGGAAATGATGTTCTAGCTATTGATCAGAACACGCGAAAAATTACATCATTTTCAGAAAATCCTGCAGACATTTTTCGAAATGATGATAATTTAAAAAAAATTCTGGAAAATATTAGCCAAGATAAAATTGTAGAATCAGCGATTCAAAGATTTCCTGGGCTTCGTCTTTTACGACAAGATCCTTTCCAATGCTATATCTCATTTATTGTATCATCTAATTCTAATATCCAAAAAATCAAACTAATGTTAAAGAAGTTATGCAAAAAATTTGGAAGAAAGGTTAGATTTGATGGAAAAGAATTTTTCTTGTTTCCTGAACCAAAACAATTGGCAAATGCACAAACTAAAGATTTGCTTAGTTGTGGTTTAGGTTATAGAGCAAAGTCTGTAAAAAATGCTTCAATGGATGTAGTTTCAGGAAAAATTGATTTTGATTTTTTAAAAAAT
>CAWTZT010000133.1:0-4405 GCA_963919845.1 Thaumarchaeota archaeon CSP1-1 | reverse complement strand
TTGATTTGCGATGCATTGTTGATAAATGTCAAAAAAAAGGCAAATCAGGAAATCACAAAAAGTGATATTCTCAAGTTTGAAAAAAAACATGGAAAAATTCCAAAAAACTCAACTGTTGTTTTTTCAACAGGATGGCAAAAAAATTTGCAAAAGAAATCTTATTTCCAAAGTAATCCAGGTTTGGGAACATCTGCTGCAAAGTATTTGATTTCAAAAAATCTGAATTTAGTAGGTATTGATTCTCCAAGTATAGATTTAGGCAAAAATCCAAAATTTGACGTTCATCACATTCTATTAAAAAATAACATTCTTGTTTTAGAAAACTTGTGTAATTTAAATAAAATTCATCATGTTTTTTTCAAGTTAATTGTTTTACCGCTCAAATTAAAAAATACAACAGGTTCTCCAGTAAGAGCTGTTGCGATTTAATTTACGAATTGAAATCTATTTTGTTTGTAATCTTTATGTAAAGGACCTATGATTGGGATTTGGTTTCCACAGAATTTGCATTTGTTATATTCATCCATGTTCCATCCTTGAATATCAAACCCATATCTTTTCACTACGATATTATTACATTCAGAGCAATAGGTATGTTCCCAGGGATGACCAGGTACATTTCCTAAATATACATACTTTAGACCTTCTTTTTTTGCAATCTCATAATGTTTCTCAAGGGTTTTGATTGGGGTTGGTTCGTATTCCATCATTTTGTAATCGGGATGAAATCTTAAAAAGTGAATTGACATTTCTGGTCCAAATTCATCGTAAACGAATTTTGAAAGTTTTTTTGCGTATTCTAAACTGTCGCCTACCTTTGGAACTATTAGGTCAGTAATCTCGACATGAATATTGGTTTTATCTCTAATTTCTATTAGGGTATCAAAGATTGGTTTAGGATCTGGAACTCCAATAAATTTTCTTGTAAATTCTGGTTCTGCACTTCCTTTGAAATCAACAGTAATACAATCTAAAAATTCATCCATCATTTTCACTGTTTCAGGAGTGTCATAACCATTTGAAACAAAAATGTTGATGAGTCCTTTCTTTCTTGCTAATACGCCACAATCTCTTGCAAATTCAATAAAAATTGATGGTTGGTTGTATGTGTATGCTATTCCATGTGCTCCGTATTCAATGGCAGTATCTACCACTTGTTGGGGCATCATGTCTGTTCCTTCTACTTTCCTTCTCTGACTAATATCAGAGTTTTGACAATACTTGCATAGCCAATTACAACCAGTTGTTGCAATCGAAAAAATTTTCGTTCCAGCATGATAATGAGTTACAGGTTTTTTTTCAATAGGATCTACGTGTCCGGCTATAACTTTTCCATAAACATAAAGTTCAAGCTTTCCATTTTCGTTTCCTCGAATTCCACATAGGCCAACTTGATCTTTACCTAACTCACAATATCTAGCACATGCAGTACATATGACCTTATCATTAGGTAATTTCTCATATAGGATTGCTTCTTTAGTCATTTACAATTAGTAGTTGTTTTTTCCATATAAGGAAGATGTTATCTGAACCAATCATACTCTTGATTTCGCTTTTGTTTTGGTAGGTCATTCATGACTGCCTTGACTACCTCACTATGATTGTAAGTTAGGTGTCGAAGAAATTTTGCAGATTCGTCTGCCCTTATTTTGTCATCGGCATACAATATCTCTGCGCTTGAAAGTTCCTTCATCATGGTTTTACATTCTTGACATGGTTCAAAATCAAGGTATAATTTCATACCACACATTATCTGATTGTTTGGGATAAAGGTTGTTCTACTTTTGAAAGGCTGGTTGGACGAACCTTGTTTATTGCATCTACCAAGTCCTTTTGTGAAATCTTGATTTCCTTGACTGATTGAGGTTTTCCAGCCACATATCTCTTCAAAGCAGATATGGCAGCTCTATTTGCTACTGATGCAATTTCTGCTCCACTGAATCCATTAGAAAGATCTACTAGTTTTGCAATGTCTACATCCTTTTCAAGTGGTTTCTTTTTTGTGTGGATTTTGAATATTTTTTCACGACCCTTGGCATCTGGCATTGGAACTTCGATGATTCTGTCGAATCTTCCTGGTCTTAAAATTGCAGGATCCACGATATCAAGTCTATTCGTAGTTCCAATTATCAGAACATTATGGAGTTCTTCTAAACCATCAATTTCTGTTAGTATTTGCGAAACTACGTTCTCAGTTACGTGAGAGTCTGAAGAACCACTACCTCGTATTGGAACAATTGCATCTAATTCATCTAAGAACACAATACATGGAGCAGCCTGTCTTGCTTTTCTGAAGATCTCTCTGACACCTTTTTCAGATTCTCCTACCCACTTTGATAATAATTCAGGTCCTTTTACACTAATGAAATTAGATTCAGTCATTTTTGCAACAGCCTTTGCAATCAAAGTTTTTCCAGTTCCTGGAGGGCCGTGTAATAAAATCCCCTTTGGTGTGTGAACATCTACAAATTCAAATGCCTCCTTGTGTTTGAGAGGCCATTCTATGGATTCACGTAATTCTTCTTTTATTGATTCTAGACCGCCAACATCATCCCATGTAACATTGGGGGTTTGGACTAAAACCTCTCTTAATGCAGAAGGACGGACTTCTTTTAATGCATCTCTGAAATCTTCGTTTGTGATCTGAATCTTTTGTAATATTTCTGTTGAAATTTTTTCCTGATCAAAATCAATTTCTGGCATAATTCTTCTAAGAGATCTCATGGCAGCTTCTTTTGCAAGAAATTCCAAGTCAGCACCCACGAATCCGTGAGTGATTTTAGAGATTTCTTTCAAATCTACTGTTTCGTCAAGAGGCATTCCTCGAGTATGGATGTTTAAAACTTGTAATCTTCCTTCTTGATCTGGAATTCCAATTTCAATTTCTCTATCAAATCTACCTGGTCTTCTAAGAGCTGGATCAATTGAATCTGGTCTATTGGTTGCACCAATAACTACAACTTTTCCTCGACTTTTCATTCCATCCATTAGAGATAGTAATTGAGAAACAATTCTTTTTTCAAGTTCTCCTGATACCTCTCCTCTTTTTGGAGCAATTGAATCAATTTCATCGATGAAGATTATACTTGGAGCATTTTCTTCAGCTTGTTTGAAAAATTCTCTTAGTCTTTCTTCGCTTTCTCCGTAAAACTTTCCCATAATTTCTGGTCCACTCAACGATGAAAAGTTAGCGTTGGTTTCACCTGCAACGGCTTTAGCTAAAAGTGTCTTTCCTGTTCCTGGAGGACCGTATAGTAAAACACCTTTTGGAGCTTCAATTCCTAATTTATCAAATAATTCAGGGTGTCTTAATGGTAGTTCAATCATTTCTCTAATTTTTTGGACTTCGTTTTTCAAACCTCCAAGATCATCATAGGTTATTCTTGGGATTGAGGGATCAATAGCTTTTGTCATAGAGCCAAGCTTGAAAATTGTGTTTTCTGTAACTATTACAGGTTTGGCAGGCTTGGTACTAGTTACAACAAACTGAATTTTTCCTCCCATATGAGTTGGCAATACTATGGAATCATGAATTGAAAAAACATGATTTTGAAAAGTATTGTTCATCACTTCATGGAGCTGTGCTTCATCAATTGCCAATTTTTCTGTAGGGGACAATACGATTTGTTCTGCCTCTCCAGCTTGAACAGATTTGACAGTTACTTTATCACCAATTCCTCCACCAATATTATGTCTAGTTAATCCATCAATTTTGATTATTCCAGAACCATAATCTTCAGTTGATCCAGGCCATAGCTTCACATGTGTTTTTTTATTGTAAGTTAATTCTAAAATTTGACCAGTTTCCCATTTAGTTTCTTCGATAATTTTAGGATCAACTATAGCTCGTCCTTTCCCAACATGTTGTTGAGGAATTTCCTCAACTTTTAATTGAATTTCACTCATATTTTTTACCATAAAAAAAGGAGGTTTATTCTACCTCCCCTGTTTTTCCATTTGGTTTTTGAATTTCTCTTTGGATTCTAGAATCCTAATTCGATCTTCATGTGTAAGTTCACACAATGTACAACCACCTAATCGATCAGGTGAATCACTCATACAAATTGTGATTCCACAAACTGCACAAAGGAGACTCATTTTCGTTTCATCCCCTCAATCTGTTTTTGGTAAATCCATTGCTTCAACTTTAATTGAATTTCACTCATATTTTTCACCATAAAAAAAGGAGGTTTATTGTATCTCCACTGTTTTTCCTTTTGGTTTTTCGGGTTCTTCCAGCTTGAATTTTAATTCAAGAATTCCATTTGTGTATGATGCCTTTGCAGAATCTTTGTTTACTTTTTGTTTTATGGGGACTTTGGCATGGTATTTTTTCTTGCCGTGTTCTGCATCAATGCAAACTGTTTTATCTTCTACAACAACTTTGACATCTTTTTTCTCTACT
>CAWTZT010000132.1:0-6016 GCA_963919845.1 Thaumarchaeota archaeon CSP1-1 | reverse complement strand
GATGAATTTGATCAATGGTTCTTACAAATTTTAAAACGTGAATGGCCAAAGCTTTCAAAGGAAATTGAACAAAAAAGAGCTAAACTAGTAGATGGAATTGCTAACCGCTTTAGTGGATTATCAATAAAAGATTATGACGTACATGTTGTTTTACAAAATTTAGGTTTTTTAACAAAAAAACCTACTGAATGGCAAGACTCTGATCTTATTCAATTCATTAAGGAGTTAAGAAAAAAAACAAAACCAATTATGGTTGCAGCAAACAAGGCAGATCTTTGCAAGGATTTAGCAATAGTTGATAAAATTAAAGATTCTAGTGTTACTATGTGTAGTGCTGAAACTGAATTACTTTTGAGAAAAGCAGCAAAATCTGGTCTAGTTAATTATGTTCCAGGAGACACTAGTTTTACTATTAAAGAAAATGTTGAGATCTCACCACAACAAAAAAAAGCCTTAGATTTAGTCAAATCTGTTTTCTCAAAAATTAATTCAACTGGCATTCAGAAAGTTTTGAATTCTGCTGTTTTTGATGTTTTAAAATTAATTGTAGTTTATCCAGTAGAAGATGATACAAAGCTATGCAATAAAGATGGTGAAGTTCTTCCTGATGCCAGACTTTTGTCTTCTGGTTCGAATGCAAAAGATTTGGCAGGAACGGTACATGCAGATCTAGCAAAGGGATTCTTACATGCTATTGATGTTAAAACAAAACAAAGAATTGGTGCTGATCATCAGTTAAAAGATGGTGATGTAATTAAAATTGTGTCTAGTATGAGTAGAGGATAAAATGTTATGTTTAGGAATTGAAAGTACAGCACATACATTTTCATGTGCAGTTCTTGAAAAAAAAGGAAACAAAGGTAAGATTCATTCTGATGTTAGACGAATATATCGACCTCCAGATGGTGAAGGAATTCACCCAAGAGAAGCCTCAAGACATCACGTTGAAAACAGTGCAGATGTCCTTTCAGATTGTTTACAACAAGCCAAAGTTGGTATTACTGATTTAGATCTTATTGCATATGCTGCTGGTCCTGGACTTGGGCCATGTTTAAGAGTTGGTGCAGTAGTTGCTCGTTCATTATCATCATATTATAAAATTCCAATTTATCCTGTCAACCACGCACTAGGGCATATAGAATTAGGAAAACTTGTAACTGGTGCTAAAAATCCTTTGGTACTTTTAGTTTCAGGAGGACATACAATGTTACTAGCATTTTTGATGGGAAGATGGAGAGTTTTTGGAGAAACATTAGACATTACATTAGGTCAACTTCTTGATCAATTTGGAAGATCACTTGGATTTGCTTCACCTTGCGGAATACAAATTGAAAATTTGGCAAAAAAAACCACAAACTACATACCTTTACCTTATACAGTAAAAGGAAATGACGTTTCATTTTCAGGATTACTCTCTGCTACAAAATCAATTGTAAAAAAAGGAAAAGAAGATGAGGCCTGTTTTTCTCTTCAAGAAACAGCATTTGCAATGATTGGTGAAGCCACAGAAAGAGCTCTTGCCTTTACTAAGAAAAAGGAATTGATGATTGTTGGAGGAGTGGCAGCAAATAAGAGATTATCACAAATGCTGAAAAGTGTGTGTAGAAGACAAAAATGTAAATTTTTTGTAATGCCAATAAATTATTCTGGTGATTGTGGCTCTCAAATTGCTTGGACTGGCCTATTAGAGTCTAAAACAAAGCCAAGTGCCCGCCTTGAAGATACATTCGTAAGGCAATCTTGGCGATTAGATAATATTGATATTTCTTATTGATTTTTGTTTTCTTCTAGAGTATCCTGTAAGGTTTTAAGCCATCTTCCATTGCTGAAAACACCAAACTTGTAATCTTTTTCTCCTTCATCGGTTTTGACTCTAACGCAAACTTTTTTCATGAATATGCCCTCTTTCCACACCTTTGTCACATCATTAAGAGGAACATTGATTACTGTTTCACCAAACTTTTTTGCAAAATCCATTATTCTTCCTCTAGTTTTATCAAAAGCAACTCTTTTGTTGGTCAGAGTGAGAATACCAGGTCCTAAAGAATCTTCACTACAATCTTCTTGCCTGATTTTTTTTTCTGAATCTTCCATAATTAGATTTTAATCTTCATTAATGGGGTTATAATTTTAATGAAAGCACTAGTTTATGAAGAATATACTCATGATGACGATTTTGCAAAAATTTTGATGCTTAAAGATATTGATGAACCAGAGCCACAATCAAATGAAGTAGTTTTCAAAGTAAAAGCAGCTGCACTAAATTATGATGATATATGGGGAATGAGAGGAAAACCTATCGAAATACCACTACCTCATATTTCTGGCACTGATGCTGCAGGTGAAGTAATTGCTGTTGGTGATGAAGTAAAAAATATTCAGGTAGGTGATAGAGTAGTTTCAAATAGTAATCTTACTTGCAGAGTTTGTCAAGCATGTACAAGCGGTAGGGAATTTGATTGCCAACGTAGAAAGATCTGGGGATTTCAAACAGGTCCACTATGGGGAGGTTTCTGTGAGAAAACACATTTGCCTGAAGTAAATTTAGTAAAAATCCCAGATAACCTAAGCTATGAAGAAGCTGCAGCAGCTTCAATGACATTAATGACGTCATGGCACATGCTTGTTGGAAGAGCTAAGATCTTCCCTGGACAAACGGTTTTGATAATGGGAGGTAGTTCTGGCATGGGAATTTTTGGAATTCAAATTGCTAAACTTTACAATTGTGATGTAATTGCTACTGCAAGTCCAGACAAACTAGATAAATGTGAACAACTTGGAGCAGATTTTGCCGTTGACCACAGAAAAGATGATTGGCACAAAGAAGTAAGGCAAATTACAAAAGATCTTGCTAAAAAAAATGGAAAATCAGCAGGCGTCGACGTCATTTTTGAACATATAGGTGGTTCTCATTGGAATAAGGAACTTACATTGTTAAAGTATGGTGCAACATTAGTTACTACTGGGGCTACTACAGGTTATGATGTAAAAACAGACTTACGCCAAATTTTCTTTAAAGGAATTAATGTTCTTGGTTCCACACAGGGTACAAGGGCTGAATTAGAGGCTGGTTTACATTGGATGCATCAAGGAAAAATTCAGGCTATTATTGATTCTGAATATACATTTGAGAATGCGGCTGAGGCTCACAAAAAGATGTTGAAAGGAAAAGGCTTGTTTGGAAAAATCTTAATGAAACCTGAATGAAGAAAAATTGGTTTTGAAATTATTAAAAAAAGGTGCAGAAGGAGATCTTCATCTCTCAAATTGGGATAATAAAAAAGCCATTCTTAAGATTAGAAAGAAAAAAAATTATCGTAATTCACAATTAGATAGTAAAATTAGAAAACAACGAACAATTAGGGAATCTCAAATAATTTCTGAAGTAAAGTCATTTGGGATTCGTACTCCACTGATCTATCAAGTCAATATGAAAAATTGTTCTATACTTATGCAACATTTGGATGGAATTTTGGTACATGAACTTCCGGATCTTAAATTAATAAAATATTGTAAAGAAATTGGCAGAATAGTTGGCACCCTTCATAAAAACGGCATTATGCATGGTGATTTAACAACATCAAATTTTATTCTTGTAAATGGAAAAATTTTTGTCATTGATTTTGGACTTGCTAATAAAACAAAAAAGCCAGTAGATCATGCTATAGACTTGAGATTATTTAAAGAAATTTTGAATAGTGCTCATGCTGGAATTATAAAAAAAGCTTGGGCAAATTTCTTATCAGGTTATAAAAAGTCAGTTGGTACTACTTATTATAACAAAGTCACACACCTAGTCTCAGTAATAGAAAGTCGCGGAAGATATGCCAATGTCATTTGATATTTTATTTGCATCATCTAATGCAAACAAATTCAGAGAAGCAAAACAAATTCTTGCAATTCATGGAATAAAGTTAGGATTTTTTAAATGTAAATTAGAAGAAATACAGGGTAATTCCATTGAAAAAATAGCTACAAAAAAAGTTGGAGACGCTTTTAATCAATGTAGAAAACCAGTAATTGTAGAAGATGACGGTCTTTTTATAGAATCATTACACGGATTTCCAGGACCGTATTCCTCTTTTGTTTTTGAATCCATAGGGAATAATGGGATTTTAAAACTAGTTGGCAAAAATAGAAAAGCAAAATTTCATTCAGTTATAGCATTTTGTCATAAAAAAAATGAAATTAAATTATTTAGTGCAAACCTTAATGGAAAAATATCAAAAAATATTAAAGGAAATGGATGGGGATATGATCCAATTTTCATTCCACAAGGCAAAAAAGAAACCTTTGCAAAAATTAAAAACAAAAATGAAATTTCGCACAGATATCTTGCACTACAAAAATTTTCTAATTGGTTTTCAAATACGTAGGTATCCAACGGTCAATAAACCGTTTTTGATTTTGAAGCACTACTATTCTTGAAATAAAACTCTCATCCATGACTGAAAAGCCACTTTGTTTTGCTAGTTCATATGCAAAGTGCTGAACCTCTTCCATATCTAGCATATCTTCATGCTCAAGTCGATTGGTAGAACGTCCAATATGCATGTAGGATTTTACCTCAATAAAATGAGCATTTGATCTTTGAAGTAATGATGCAAAAGCAGGAATAATTTCATCTTGGTCATTATAATTTCTAATCAAAGTTATTCTAAGAACTGTTCGAGTCTTTAATTTAGCAAGCATTTCAAGTGAGGTGTTCCATCGTTCCCATGAATCCTTGTATCTTGGTCTGTTAATTCTCATAAAGGTATCAACATCAGCAGCATTAGTTGATAGATACAGTTGTGTTGGCAATGCATCTTCATCCTGAAGCTTTTGAATCATTTCTGGTTCCTGACCATTTGTGACAAGAAATGTAGATTTTGTATTTGGAAGAGAGTTTAGATATTTTATTAGATCTGGAAGTTTGGGATACATTGTTGGTTCACCAGAAAGTGAAATTGCATAATGTTGAGGAAGTAATGATTCATCAATTTTCTTTTTATCACTTTTAGGATCTCCATAATGACCTACGATTAGTTTCCGTCTTTCTGGCAGCAGCTTGTTTATGATTTCTTCAGGTTCGGCAACTTTTTCTGGCTCCATCTTCATTGAATCATAAAATTCCATTGGTCTCCAGCAATACACACATCTATTTTCACAATGCATTCCAGCGGGGGAAAATTCCATGCATCGATGAGTAGAAATGCCGTAGAATTTTTTCTTGTAACAATCTCCTCCATTTTTGAATGATTTTTTTGTATAGTGGCATAATTCAACGGTAGAATGGTCAGAAACTCCATACTTTGCTTTTTTTAGCTGCTGTGCAATTCCAGGTTTTATCTGAATTATTTGATTTTCTTCTTCTACTGTTTCTCCACTACAACTCATGATTTTTCAGCATTCCTGGTTTAATTAAATCTGTTCAAAGTATGTAAATTTTTATTTAATTTACTAAGATCCAACCCATCCTAAACGCCTAAAGTACAAGAACATAATCAACGCAGGAATGCCAGATGCCAACACAACCAATATCAGCGGAATGAAGTCATTGAATCCAGCGGTCTGACCAGTTTCTATTCCTCCTGGAAGGTAAATGTTCATTCCATAAAATGTACCAATAACAGTAGCAGGTATAGCAAGTGTAAAAACAATTGTCAATAGTGCCAAAATTTTATTTAATTTTTCTGTGCTTAAGACAAAGTCTGTATCCTTGTAGATTTCCATAGTTTCTTTAGATTCTTCTAATGTTTCTATAACTTTATCAACGTGGTCTATAACATCGTCAAAATAAAGGGTCAAGTCTTTTTCTGTCTGTGAAAACCTTTGAATGTTTTTAGCAGTCTCTAATACAATTCTCTTTAATGGATGTACAATTCTTCTTAGTGCAGTAATTTCCCTTCTAAGATGAGAAATTTTTCGTGCAGCTGATTTTGTTTCATCAAAAACGCTATCTTCAATATCATCAAGGTTTCCAACTATTTTTCTCAAGGTGTGAAGTAAATCATCTACCAAGATATCAATAATT
>CAWTZT010000131.1:0-9860 GCA_963919845.1 Thaumarchaeota archaeon CSP1-1 | reverse complement strand
TTTGAAAATGGTAAAAATCGCCTAGAAGCCATGGGTGATGTTGATGAAGCAATTGATTTTATGAGATTTTATGCAGAACAATTAGAAATTAATGAGGGTTTTTCAAAAGAGACAAAACATCCTAACCCAAATGAAAAAACCAGATCTATTCTAAAACCTTTTGGTGTTTGGGGAATTATTTCGCCATTTAATTTTCCATTAGCAATTTCAATAGGAATGACTACAGGAGCAGTCATTACTGGAAACACTGTCATTCTAAAACCAGCAAGCGATACCCCAATTTCATCATTCAAATTTGTTAAAGCAATTTACAAAAAGCTCCCAAATGGGGCAATCAATTTTATCACAGGACCAGGACACGTAGTAGGAAAAACCCTTATTCAAAGTCCAGATGTTGATGGAATTGCTTTTACAGGTTCACAAGAAGTAGGAATGGAAGGTTATCAAACTTTTACAGAAAAATCAGTTAAACCATTCATCTCAGAAATGGGAGGGAAAAACCCTACAATAGTTACTGAATCAGCTGATATTGAAAAGTCAACTGATGGAGTTTTGCGTGCAGCTTATGGATATGGAGGACAAAAATGTAGTGCATGTTCTAGAGTCTATGTTCACAAAAATATTGCAGATAAATTTTTGAAAAAACTTGTTGAAAAAACAAATTCATTACAAGTAGGTTTACCATGGAAAAAAAATACATTTCTTGGTCCATTAATTAATGAATCTGCACAAAAAAAATTCAAAGATGCAATAGAACTTGCAAAAAAAGATGGAGAAATTATCCAAGGTGGGAATGTTCTAGAAAATTCTGACTACAAAAATGGATATTATGTTGAACCAACAATAATTACAAAGCTACCAAGAAATCACAGATTAATGAAAGAAGAATTGTTTGTTCCAATTCTTTGTGTTGATCAATTTGATAATTTTGATGAAGCTATAAAATTAGCAAATGAAACTGAATATGGTCTTACAGCAGGTATATTCACAGAAAATAAAAAAGAATTAGAAGAATTTTTTGATAAAATTCAAGCAGGTACTGTTTATGCTAATAGAGCGGCGAGTGCAACAACTTCAGCATTAGTAAGTAGTCAACCCTTTGTTGGATGGAAAAACTCTGGTTCTTCGGGAAAAGGAGCAGGCGGAGTAAATTATTTGCAACAATTTATGAGATCACAAACTCAAACTCGATGTGCTTGAAAAAAAGAACTTCCTAGTAACAAAATATTTCTTTTTCTTTCTTTAACACGTCGAATAGAATACGGAAGCCAATTCGTACCATAAGGAATATAATCCGATACTACAAAGTGTTTTTTTATAAGAATTGGTTTTAATTCATCTCTAATACCTTTTAGCATTTGAAATTCAAATTTTCTTTTATACTTTTTAGAAAGACTAATTGCTAAATCAATCATTTTAGAATCATGAGTTGCTATTCCAAACTCATTTCCATTCTTGAATAAAATCTTCATTAAACTAGCATAATTTCCATCAACTTTTTCCTTTGATTGAAATGCAATTCGGCTATTTTCTTTATATGCTCCTTTTACTAGTCGTATTTTTGCTCCATGTTCTAGTAAATCAATTAAATCATTTTTTGTTCGTTTTAGGTTAGCCTGAATAGCAATTCCTAACCTCTCATATCTTGCAAACAAATGATAGTAGATTTCAATAGTTTCATCAGTATGATCTGAAGATTCCATATCAATCCATAAAAAAATGTGAGATGAAGCAGCTTTTTTAATGAGAATTTGAAAATTTCTTATACATTCTTTTTTACTTATTGAAAGGCCTATTTGTGTTGGTTTAACCGAGATGGCACCTCGAACTTTCCATTTTCTGAATGAGGATACAATTTTTTGATACTCTTTCACAGTTTTATTTATTTGAGTTTTTGATTTATGATATTCTCCTAGTTTATTTACAATGGCATGTCTGCCATTTTTATAAGATAACTTAGATGACTTTAAAGCATCATCAATTGAATCACCAGCAATCCACTGTTTAGCAAAAACGAATAGAATTTTTTCCATTAACCTTGTGCCTGAAATCAAGTTAGTTTTATTTCATATTCGCAAGGTTAAAAATTTTGTATAGGGTGATGAGGCTTTTTATACATAATTGATATCAAGATAAGGATTGTTTACTGGTATTATTGAAGGAATTGGGAAAGTCATTAAAATTAATAAAAACACAACAAATCGAAGTGCGTTTCAGATGATAGTTGATTTAGGAAAGCATTCGAAAGGATTGAAAGTCGGACAGAGTGTTGCATTAAATGGAGTTTGTCTAAGTGTTACAAAGATTTCAAAAAATAAATGTAGTTTCGAATTGATTGATGAAACTATTAAAAAAACTGATCTTGGAAATCTCAAAATTGGTGGAATAGTAAACATTGAAAGAAGCCTGAAGGTAGGTGATAGAATGGAAGGTCATTTTGTTTTGGGTCATGTTGATGGAGTTGGTATCATAAAGAAAATTGAAAAAAAACCAAAAGAAGTAAAGTTATGGTTTGAAATTCCAAAAAAACTATCAAAATATGTTGTAAAAAAAGGTTCAATAGCATTAGATGGAATTAGCCTTACTGTTGTTGATGTGAAAAAAAATAACGCTTCTGTTTGTTTAATCCCTCATACAATGAATGTAACAAATTTTAATTCAAAGAAGATCAGTGATAAAATTAATATTGAAACTGATATTTTAGGAAAATACATCTTAAAACCTACTTAATTTATTACTACTTTAGTGGTAACTACTATTTTTTTAGTAAACTATATAATCTGAAACGAATGAATTTTTATTATGTCACTTGATGAAGCAATTTCTTCGTTAAAACGTGGGGAGTTTGTTTTACTTCACGATTCAAATGGACGAGAAAACGAAGTTGATATGGTAGTAGCTGCAGAGTTTGTTACACCTGAACACGTTGCTCGAATGAGACAACATGCAGGTGGTCTTCTATGTCTTGCGATAAACAATTCATTAGGACAAAAACTTGGTTTGAGATACATGCATGACATTTTGTCAAATTCATCTTTTTTTGATTCTACTTCTAAAGAGATGATAATGGGTCTAGCCCCCTATGGAGATCATCCAACTTTTTCTATCTCAATTAATCACTATCAAACATACACTGGAATCACAGATAGGGATAGAGCATTAACAATTCGAGAAATGGCAGCTCTTGAAAATGCTGATAATCAAAGGAACAAGTTTGTTTCATCTTTCAAGACTCCTGGTCATGTTCCTGTTCTAATTGCTTCAGAAGGATTGCTATCTGCTAGAAGAGGTCATACCGAAATGTCAGTATACCTAACAAAACTAGCTAATTTGAAACCCGTCTCTGCCATCTGTGAAATGATGGATGCTGTTACTTACTCAGCCTTATCTACAGAAAAAGCAAAAAAATATGCAAAACAAAATGCCATACCTTTTATCGATGGCAAAGAATTATTAGAATTCGCTAAGGTGCATTAATTTTGAATATTGCAATAGTAGTCTCAGAATTTAATTATAAAGTGACATCAAAGATGTTAGAAGTTGCATTAGAGAAAGCTAAACTTCTAAAACTTAACGTAAAATACACTTGTAAAGTTCCTGGAGTATTTGATATGCCTTTAGTAGTAGAAACCTTACTTGAAAAAAAAAATGTAGATGCCGTAATTACTCTAGGTGCTGTAATAAAAGGCCAAACTAAACACGATGAAGTAATAGCAGATGTTACTATAACTCGTTTATCAAAACTTTCTTTAAAACACAAAAAACCAGTCTTACTAGGAATTACAGGCCCTGGAATGGCAGAAAGGCAAGCACATGCAAGAATTAGACCTGTAGCAGAAAGAGCGATAGAAGCCGCTCTAAAGATTTCAAAGGAATTAGAAAGGATTAGATAAATTGGTTCAGATAACAATAATTAAAATTAATGATTACGGACGTTGGACTCTAACTTTAGGAAGTGATAGAGAACATGAATTACAAATGTTACAGGCATCTCTTTATAAAGAAATTCAAAAACTATTTTCAGAAAAAAACTGTTTAGCCTTTTTAAATAAAGCTGACGAGTTTTTTGTTATTACAAATGGTTTAACTCTTGATGATCACATTGCAATACAAAAAAAATTTGAAAATTCTTTTGATTTAAAATTATCAATGTCAATTGGTTATGCATTAACATCATTTGAAGCAAATCTCAAAGCCTACCAAGGAAAAAAATCAAACATAATTCTAAACAAAGATCATAATATCTATGGGTTTGTAAACGGACAAGCCGAACAAAAGGTAATCATACTACATTTTGATGTAGAAGATCTTTCTTCTAAAAGAAAAACAAAATCTCCTTATGAAATATCATCGTCATTGTTCAAGCTTTATTCAAAAATGTCTGAATTTTTCTTACAAAAAAATTCACTTTCTTTCTATATGGGGGGAGATAATTTTATAGTTATAGGAAATGATGATGCAAAAGAAAACGCAAGACAATTTATCAGTGCTGTAAAAAAAGATCTTGATTTTAATCTTAATTGTGGAATTGGTATAGGTAAAACCGCTCGTGAAGCTGTAAAGCTCGCAACAAAATCTCTAGATACAATTAGAGAAATTCGAGATTCTGGGAAAGAAAAACCTGAAATCTATGAAATATCATGTTATTAAAGAATGCAAGCATTCTTTATGGAAATGAATTAAAGTTTGTTACATCTATTAATTTGAAAATTTCTGAAAAAATTTTTAAAAAAATTAAACCAAATTTATTATCAAATAGAAAAGAAGAAGTTATCGATTGTGAAGGTTTACTTATAATTCCTGGCTTTGTAAATTCCCATACTCACATTGGGGATTCAATAGGGAAAGATATCAGTTTAAACAGAGATGTTGATACTAAAATTCATCCAATTTATGGGTTAAAATCTAAACTTCTAAAAAAATCTAGTCCTACTCAACTTGCAAATTTTATGAAAAACACTTGTCATTCCATGATAAGTAAAGGAATTACCACTTTTGTTGATTTTCGGGAAGGCGGTCTTGAAGGAGTTGTTCTTCTGAAGCAAGTTCTATCATCGATTCCCATCCGTTCAATAATTCTGGGTAGATTAGAATATTATCAACAGAAAAAACAAATCTGGAAAAACGAATCTCTTCCTGATTTCAAACGTAAGGAACTAGAAGATATTTTAAAAAAATGTGATGGAATTGGAATTAGTGGTCCAAACGAGAACAGTAATTCTCTTTTGAGGTATTATTCGACAACAAAAAAAATTAGAGCAATTCATTCAGCGGAAACTATCAAAAGCTCAAATCTATCAAAGAAAATCACTGGTAAAACTGAAACTCAACGAGCATTAATGATGAAACCACATTTTTTAGTTCATATGACATATTCAACTAAAAATGATTTACATTCAGTTTCAAAGAAAACAAAGGGAATTGTGATTTGTCCTAGAGCTAACGCAGTACTTGCTGAAGGAATTCCAAATATTGAAATGATGATGAAAACAAAATGTAACATAGCTTTAGGAACCGATAATGTAATGATTAATTCTCCAGATATGTTTCGAGAAATGGACTTTATATGGAAAGTTTCAATGGGGTTAAATAAAAAAAGAATTCCTCCAAAACAAATTCTGAAAATGGCAACAGTAAATGCTGCTAAATTATTATCTAAAAATATAGGAAAAATTGAGAATGGATATCTTGCAGATTGTATTTTCATAGATAAACATGCTATTGATTTAGAACCAATGCATGATCCTCATGCATCAATTGTGCATAGAGCATCAGAATCATCAATTCGTGCAGTTATGATTGGAGGAAAGATTGTTCATGGAAAAATCTAGACCACACGTTATTCTTAGTGCTGCAGTTACAATAGATGGTAAGATGGCTACAAGAACTGGAGATTCTAAATTATCATCTAAAAGAGACAAAATCCGCGTTCATAAAATTCGTTCTAAAGTAGATGCAATTTTGGTTGGAAGTAAAACTGTTCAGAAAGATGATCCTATTCTAACAGTAAGATATGCTAAGGGTAAAAATCCTGTTAGAGTTGTATTAGATTCTAAAGGAGCAATAAGCTCTCAATCTAGAATTCTAAAAACATGTTCAAAAATTCCAACAATAATAGCTGTTTCTAAAGCTGCAACAAAAAAAAATTTACAACGCTTAAGCAAATATCCTATTGAAATTCTATTTTCTGGCGATAAAAAAATTAATGTTAAAAAACTATTGAAATTTTTATCTAGAAAAAAAATTAAACAAATTCTTCTAGAAGGTGGAGGAACAGTTAACTGGGAATTTATTAATCAAGGATTGATTGACGAAATAATAATTACCATTACACCTTTTCTAGTTGGAGGAAAAAATGCCATTTCCTTAGTAGAAGGCCAAGGATTTGATAAAATTTCAAATTCTAAAAAATTTAAACTGCGAAAAACTATTCGAATGGGAAATGAACTAGTACTTCACTATACTAACTGACAATTTTTAATTAGGACCCTAATTTCATCCCATGAACCTGAATTTTTGTGTGAAAAATATCAAAAAGAACAGACAAAACTAAATATCTAGCCTAGATTCGATTAATGATTATGAAAGATATCAACGAAATAATGCCTAAAATAGCAAATATGAATTGGGGAGCACTATTGAATAAAGTTCCTACCAATAAAAGTATAGAACATATGAACAAAATATTTCCCCATAATGGCAAATGGCATACAGTTTTTGATGAAAAAGATCAAGTGTTCGTTGATGGAAAACGAATTTGGAAAAAAGACTTCAAGTCTTGGAGCTAGATCCTACTAAATTCTGACATTTATTTTTCTTCATCAATAGTATATTTTTTCTCTCAAAAATTTAGTCATATTTTTTAAAACAGATCTAGGCTCAAATTGATCCAAATTAAATAAATAACAGACACAGATTTGTTTGATAGTTACTTTGACAACCAGAGAAATATTTGCTCCTAAGAAATTAATTTCCGATACCCTCAAAAATCTTACTTTAGAAAAATTAATTACAGTAGTAAAAAACGCCAATGAACTTTATGATCATGGTCAATATGAGGAATCAATTTGGTGGTATGATCAAGCCATATCAATTAATCCTACGAATATTGGTGCTTTGTATAACAAAGCAAGTGTTATGGAAAAGTTAGGCAAACATCATGAAGCACTACAATTGTATGATAAAGTACTTGAAATTGATTCAGGAAATGTAAGTGCATTATACAATAAAGCACACGTGCTTGTAAAGCTTGATAAACATTTGGAAGCGATTTCTTGTTATGAGAAAATTGTTCAAATTGATCCAACCAATATACCTGCATTATATAACAAACGACTTGCTCTTGAAAAAATTGGAAAGCATTACGGTATTGGACTTACAACTGTAAAGCAACTTTTGTAAATTTTTTTTTATGTTTAAGGATTTTCTATAACATATTCTAAGACATGTTTCTGACCATTTTTCTTTAAATTAAGTGTAAGTTTTGACTTTTTTTCAATTTCTATAAGATCAACAATACTTTTTGGAACTAATAGATAGACGCTCTGCTTAATTTGCGTGGGTTTTATTGAAATTGTCATCTTAATTTCCTCTTAGTTTTCACTTAGTGAATTCTAAGAAAATATAGCTTTGTAATTGCATTTTGGACAAACAAATTGAAATCAATAAAATTTGTTCTGTCCAAATGAACGCAAACAATTTTGATATAGCTTTCATTTATCCTATTCAAAGTTGGCGGATTTATCTGAGAAAACAGTGGGAAATCTAAAATCAATATATCACTACAACGCTTTAGATCAAAGACAAACTCCTCATTATATAATCGATTTTTTGGAAACATCTCAAAATTATTGTGTAGGAATTATAGATATGGTTAATTCTACTAAAATTGCTGCAACTTTACCTCAAAGAAAACTGTCTGATTATTATGAAATTTTTTTGAATTCCATGGCAGCAACTATTGAAAAATTTGATGGTTATGTAATTAAGAATATTGGAGACAGTCTTTTGTACTATTTTCCAGATTCATCTACTCCTACCGATAAGGACAGTTTTTTTAATTGTTTGAATTGTTCAATGAAAATGGTAGCTGAGAATAAATCATTAAATAAAAAAATGAAAAAAGAACATTTACCATCATTAAATTATAGAATTAGTGCTGACTATGGTAAAGTTACTATTATGAAGACAAATTATTCATCCTCAATCGATGTTCTTGGTACACCTGTAAACATGTGTACTAAGATAAATCATAGTGCTGAAAAAAATGGGATTGTAATAGGAAGTGATTTGTATAGAATGGTAAAAAAATTCAAAGACTTCAACTATAAGTTAATCAATGCTTGCTCTGTAGGATTAAAGTACATGTACCCAATATATTCAGTTCATAAAAAGAACTAAGTAATTTACTCAATTCCTGTGCCACCTTTTTTTAATTCTTCAAACTCTTTCATTTTACGAGAACAATTTAGTGTTTCTTCAGCGGTGTGCTCTCTTTTAGGTCTATTACACATAGGACAGATTTCGTCTGTGCCTTCTGGTTTTGGTGGTTCTGACATCATACCAAAACTACGTGACTCTATCATATAGAACTAATGTTTGTCTAATTTCTCATATCTTTTATAATATTGTCAATTTTAAAAGCAAAGCCTTTCTTTGCCTTATCATTTTTCTTTAAATTCAAAACCCTTCCACAATTAGGACATTTAAAGAATCCTTCTAGAGCGTCTTCAAATGTTATTCTTGGACAATCAACATTTCCACAATGATAAAAATCTGAAGAGTTTTCATAATCTAATCTTTGTTGAAGTCTTTCAGAAATTTTCTTTTTTTGTCCTTCGATAAAGTTTTCCACCTCATCTCTTCGAGAACGCCATCTGTAAACAAACCACCCTTTTTTTTCATCCTTTACTCGAATTCCAGTAATCAAGGCTTTCCCAAAAAGATCATAGAGTACTCTCCTTACCATGTTAATTCTCAATCCAGTAGAGCTTGCAATTTCCTCATCAGTTGCATCTTTTGATTTCAAAAGTGATCGTGCAACTTTGAGATATTCATCACCGCCAATCATTGAAGCAATTCTTACAAAAGGATCCTCGTATTTGTCAACCAACGCTCATTTCCACCATTTTTCCCATTATTTATCCATTGTTTTCTTAATAATGACGTTTTTTCCATTTTTTGTAGGAATAATCTCTCTACTTGGATTTTCAAATTTAGTAAAAAACTGACTTCCTTTTTGAATTCTATCTAAAACCACTGCGAGTGCACTGACTTCAGAATGTGGTTGGTTCCCAATTCCTACATTATAATTGGCTAAATTGTAAATCTCTCTAGGAACCTTTTCTGCTCCCACTACGATCAAAAGATTATCTTCATTTTGTAAACGTAATACAACATCATTGATATTTTCTCCATACATAGTAAGATGAATTATTTTTACAGATTGCATTTTTTTTGTTTTAATAACTTTTTTCCAATCTTCAATTAATTCTACTTCAAATTCCCCTCCCCAAGTTTTGTTTATTTTATCAATAGTCTGTTTAATTTCAGGATTTACTTCATTCATGTAAATCTTTGATGCACCAAAAGCTCTTGCAACTAATGCTACATGAGTTGTTACTCTATCATCTCTAATCAATCTCTGACCAATTCTTAATATCTCAAGTTTCATAGATTTTATCAAGCTCAGCTTTCAATGAGTTTTTTAATTATTGGTTTTTTTGGTTCTAACATCTTGTAAATGAGGTCTTTTAATTGTAAAGTATTTTCTCCTGAAATGGCAGAAATAGGTAACCATTTTTTAGTTTCATCTAAATGAAGATACTTTGCTTTAGTAATAATTTCTTCTGGTTCAACTA
>CAWTZT010000130.1:0-5217 GCA_963919845.1 Thaumarchaeota archaeon CSP1-1 | reverse complement strand
TTTCCATCCACTTTAACTTTGAAGGTTTCAGGATCGATCTCAATTTTTGGTGTCAAGTTGTTGTAAACCATATCTTCTTTGCTAATATTTCTGCAATTTTTTACAGGTAACAATTTCTTGTGAATGTTTAGCTTTGTTTGCAAACCATTGTCAATTGCAGCTTTTGATGTGAATGTAACTGAAGTTGATTGTTTTGTCGATCCCAATGCACCAAACATTGGACGATAATAAACCGGTTCTGGAGTGGGAATGGACGCATTAGGATCACCCATAAGAGAATATGCAATAAAACCTCCTTTGATGATGAGTTTTGGTTTTACTCCAAAAAATTGTGGATTCCATAAAACAATATCAGCCATCTTTCCTGGTTCTAAGGAACCAACGTAATCTGAAATTCCATTTGTTATTGCTGGGTTGATTGTAAGTTTTGCAAGGTATCGCTTTACCCTAAGATTGTCATTTCGACCACTTTCTTCTTTGAGACTTCCTACCATCTTTTTCATTTTATCAGCAGTCTGCCAAGCACGCGTAGTCACCTCTCCTACTCGTCCCATGGCCTGACTATCTGAGGAATACATACTCAAAATGCCCTTATCATGGAATACGTCTTCTGCTGCAATGGTTTCTGCCCTAATTCTGGATGATGCAAAGGCCACATCTTCAGGAACTGATGGATTGAGATGATGGCAAACCATCATCATATCGAGATGTTCGCTGATTGTATTTACCGTAAAGGGCCTAGTTGGATTTGTTGAGGATGGCAAGATGTTTTTTTCTCCTGCAATTTTCATGATGTCAGGAGCATGACCACCCCCTGCACCTTCTGTGTGATAAGTGTGGATAGTTCTGCCAGCAATAGCTTCGATGGTATCATCAACATAGCCACATTCGTTTAAGGTATCAGTATGTATTGAAACTTGAGTATCAGTTTTATCTGCAACTTTGAGAGCAGAATCAATAGTTGCTGGAGTAGAACCCCAGTCTTCATGTAGCTTTAATCCCATTGCACCAGCTTGAATTTGTTCCATCAACGCAGGTTCTTGTGAATCATTTCCTTTAGCCAAGAATCCAAAGTTAAGTGGCAAATCTTCTACAGCTTCAATCATTCTATGTATGTTCCATGAACCTGGAGTACATGTAGTAGCTTTGGTTCCTTCAGCAGGACCTGTACCCCCACCAATCATAGTGGTAGTCCCGTTACATATTGCCTCAATGGCTTGTTGGGGTGACACAAAATGAACATGAGTATCAATTGTTCCTGGTGTACAAATTACATGTTCGCCAGCAATTACTTCTGTGTTTGATGATATTACCATGTCAATGTCATCCATTATGTTTGGGTTTCCAGCATTTCCAACACCTGCAATCAAACCATCTTTAACACCAATGTCAGCTTTGATGATTCCTAAAATTGGATCCATTACGATTGCGTTTGTAATGACAAGGTCTAGTGAATCTTTTCTTAATACTCCACTTGCTTGACCGCAACCATCTCTTGCACTTTTTCCGCCACCAAAAACAATTTCATCTCCGTATTTGAGAAGATCTTTTTCAATTTCTATGATAAGATCAGTGTCTGCTAGTCTAACTTTATCTCCAACTGTTGGTCCATAAAGAGCTCCATATCTTTTTCTTGAAATCTCTAATGGCAATTCTCAAGCACCTCGGAATCCATTTTCTTTTGCTTTTTTCAACGCCTCTTGTTTCTTTGATTCTAGTTGGCCATTTACAAATCCATTAAAGCCAAAAACAATTTTTTTACCTCCATATTCTGTTATTTCAACTTCCTTTGTTTCTCCAGGCTCGAATCTAATTGATGTCCCAGCAGGAATATTGAGGTGAAATCCATAGGCTTCTTCTCTTGGAAAATCAAGCGCTTTGTTTACTTCAAAAAAATGGGTATGAGAGCCAACTTGGATTGGTCTGTCCCCAGAATTGCTTACTTTAATTTTTCTTGTTTCTCTATTTTTGTTTGCAATAATCGGCTCATCTGAAAGAAAATATTCGCCAGGAATCATTTGTAAATCACACTATTGGATCATGTATAGTAACTAGTTTAGTGCCATCTTCAAAGGTTGCTTCAACTTGTACAGAGTTAATCATTTCTGGAACACCAGGCAACACATCGTTTTTTGACAATACTTCTCTGCCAGAACTCATAAGATCTGGGACCATTTTTCCATCACGTGCACCTTCAATTACAAAATCAGCGATCAGCGCAATTGATTCAGGATAATTTAGTTTTAATCCACGTTCCTTTCTTCTCCGTGCAATTTGTGCTGCCAAAAATATGTACATTTTATCAATTTCACGCGGTGTTAGCATCATAACGATAATTCAAATAAAATAACAGAGTTAATACCTAAAAAGTATTAACTTGATCGTGATTACTTTATCTAGTGATTACGATCTCCTCAGTTATTGGAAATGTGTTTTACGATACAGAATATGCTGAAAAATTCAAAAAAGTAAGAGGAACTGCAAATTGTGAGCTGATCAAGGTTTCGCGATCAGAATTAGATAAAACTAGATTTCGAATAAATACGGATAAAGGGACTGATGTAGGAATGGTTCTAAATGAGATCTCCAAGCTTCATAATGGAGATGTTTTGTTATCAGAAGCTAAGCGATTAATTGTGATTGAACAAATTCCAGAAAAGGTTATTTCAATTAAAACAAAGAAAACTGAAAATTCAGAAAAAATTCTAGTATCACTTGGTCACATAATTGGAAACAGACACAGACCAATCCAAATTGAAAATGATGGAAAGATTATTTTTCCAATTCTTTCTGATTCTGAAATTGATGTATTCAAAAAATTATTTTCAAGTGTTATTGATCAAATTGATATCAAAATAGAAGAACGAATTTTTGAACCGCAAAATGGGATGGATGTTCATGAGCACTAATCATGAATTTCATTTAATGCAATTAGCAGATTCATTTTTTCCTTCAGGGATGTTTAGCATGTCTGGAGGCCTAGAATCGCTCGTAGTTCACAAAAAAATCACCAATTGGGAACAAGTTCTAAATTTTATCAAAGAACAGATAGAATTTCAGCTAGTTCCAAGCGACTGTGTCGTACTTTCTATTACAATTGATGGGGTTAAAAATTTCGATTTAGAGAAGGTAATCCATATTGATAACAAGTATTATTCAATGAAGCTTGCAAAAGAGGTTCGAAATTCTTCTGTAAGATCTGGAAAACAAGTCTTTCATTGTTTGAAACACATGATTGGTGAAAACAAAAACAAATTCTTAAAACAATTTGATAGTAAAATTAAATCAAAAGAAACCCCTTGTACATATCCTGTTGCATTAGGAATTACTGCAGTATGTTTAGAGCTACCAATCCAAAGTGTAATGAGAATTTTTTTATATTCATTTAGTTCAAGTGTTGTAAGTGCAGCAATACGATTGGGTGTTATTCAACATCTTGATGCACAGAAAATTCTAATGTTACTTGCAGAACATGTTAACAACATTATTTTAAATTTAACTCAGAAGAAAACTACCAAAGATATTTGGCAACTAACTCCATTGACTGAAATTCATCAAATGAAACATGAACACAGTGAATCTAAAATGTTTATTACATAATTTGAAAAGAATCTAAATCATGAATTCATCAAAATCAAAAATTCCAAAGCTTGGTATAGGAGGCCCAGTTGGTTCAGGAAAAACACAGCTTATTGAAAGATTAGTTCCAATCTTAAAAAATAAGGGTTTTCGATGCTGTATAATCTCAAATGATGTAATATCAAAAGAGGATGCTGAACGAATGCAACGCACTCTTTCAACAGAATTAAAATTAATGCCTGAAGACATGATCATTGGAATTGCTACTGGTGGATGTCCACATACTGCAGTAAGAGAAGATCCATCAATTAACTTGTCAGTGATAGAAGAAGTTGTACAAAAGGATCCTACATTAGATTTGATCATAATTGAAAGCGGTGGAGATAATGTTATGACAACATTTAGTCCTCTACTAGCTGATTATTTCATTTACATAATTGACGTTTCTGGTGGTGACAAGTATCCAAGAAAGGGGGGACTAGGAATTGAAAGTTGTGATCTTTTGGTAATCAACAAAATTGATTTGGCACCATACGTGGGAGCAAAGTTATCCATTATGGAACAAGATGCAAAGAGAATTAGAAAAAATAAACCGTTTGAATTTGTAAACTGCAAGACTGGTTCTGGTGTAGAAAAAGTAGCTGAGCAAATTATCAGAGGTATTTTATTTGATAGAGAGCCTCTCAAAAGTCACCCTAGTTAGGCTAATTGAGGTATCTTGAACAAAAATAACTCTAGTCTAGGTATGGAAGGACTTGCCCATCTTGAATTAGAAGCAGATTTAGAATCAAAGACTTTTATCAAAACCCTCAAAGCAAAACCTCCACTTTTAATCCAAAAAGCATTATATCCAAATCCTTCTCTTCCTACAACTGCTCACATTTACATAATGTCCTCAGCTGGCGGAATACTACAAGGTGACAATCTAGAAATAAAAATTGTTTTAAGAAAAAATACTGATGCATACATTACAACACAAGCTGCTACTCAAATTTACAAAGCAGAAAATCAAGGAGCAACACAACATATCGATGTATCGTTAGAAAAAAATAGTTATCTTGAGTACTTGCCCAAACAAATTATACCACACAAGTCGGCACGTTTCTATCAAGAAGTTAATTTTACACTACACCCTAACTCCACATTGTTATATTCTGAAACGATTACAGCTGGAAGAATTGCACATGGTGAAAAATTTGATTTTAAATCTCTTATTTTTAGATTAAATGCGTATGATACAAATAACAAGATTCTTTTTTCTGAAGCCCTCAACATTGAACCACAAAATAAAAAAGAAAATTTTCAAGTCCTTTTTGGAAATAAAAATATTTACACCACAATTTACATAATTTCTCAAATAATTAATTCAGAGAATTTAAATTCACAAATTTTTGAATTAATAAATAAAAAAAACTTGATGTCATGTTCGCAACTTCCAAACAATGCTGGGCTTGTGATTAGGATTCTTTCAGACTCTATTGATGAAATTGATGATATAATATTGGATATTAGACAACTGGTAAGAAAACTAGTTCCAAAGTCTACAATGAAAATAACTCAATAATGTTTAGAGCGTAATTTTGAATAATTTTTTGATCGCACCATTTTTTTGCTGATAGATTTTAATAATTACTCATC
>CAWTZT010000129.1:0-5317 GCA_963919845.1 Thaumarchaeota archaeon CSP1-1 | reverse complement strand
TGGTAATAATTTTTTTATTATTCCTGCTTCTTGAATTCTATAACCATTTTCTAAAATTTCTTCCATAGATGTGATTTCATCTGCTGCAACTTTTTTTCCCAAGTTTGTTTTTGGAATCCATGGTGGCTCTACGCGTGGCTGTCGTGGTCTTCTTGGTCGGCTTCCTGGTGGCCCTCTTCCCCTTCCAGGCGGGGGTCTGCTTTGCTGAGCTTGACTCATGTTGCTTTATCCCCTGAATCAATTGATGATTTGATTTTTCCAATATCATTTTTTACTTTAAGATGCTCCCCTTTGATTCTTTCATCAGCTGGAAAAGTTTCTTCATCGACAGGGACTTGTAGTCCTGCATCAATTACTCCCTTCAAGGCAGAAGCCATTCTTTGTGTATATCTATCATTTCCACTGTAAAGAATTGCATCCTTCATTCCTTTTCCGACTGCTTTTTTTCCAGCAAGGTAACCGGTAAGATAAGCAGCTGAAATACTCTTTCTTGAACCCTTCCAGCCTTTGTCAAGTAAAAATCTAGAATGAGCAGATGCTATCACTTGATCACCAGAAATTTTTGGTTTGTGAATTTGAACCAAAGTGTTTTCGTTTGAAATTTTTACGGTAATGAAATCTCTTTTGCCCATAAGCATGGCTCCTCTTCGTCTGTAGTTAGTTTTCTGCTCCCTTAATCTTCTCAATATTTGTGAATAGACCATGTATACAGCAAAAATTTTGAATCTTCTCTTATAAACGTTAGATGCCCAACAAAGAAACTAACAATGCTTTTTGTGAATGCAACCGATTTTCTGCTTCATCCCACACAACTGATTGTGGACCATCAATTACAGAGCTTGTAACTTCCAATCCCCTTTTTGCTGGAAGACAATGCAAAAAGATTGCATTCTTTTTTGCTTGTTTCATTAAAGCAGAGTTTACTTGGAATTTTGGCAGAAATTTTTTGATTCTTTTTTTATCACTATTATGAATTGAAGTAAATGTGTCTGTCATTACTGCATCAGCATTTTTAACTGCTTTTTTTGGATCGTTTAAAATTTCTAATTTTATTCGTTTTTTGCATTTTTGAACAACTTTACTATCCGGTTCAAATCCCTTTGGAGTTGCAACAGCTACGTTAATTCCTACTTTTGAGCACCCATATAGCAAAGAATTGCATACATTATTTCCATCCCCAATCCATGCAACCTTCAATCCTTTCAGCTTTTTCTTTTTCTCTTTGAGTGTCATTAAATCTGCTAGTGTTTGACAGGGATGAAATGAGTTAGATAGCCCGTTAATTACTGGCACCTTGGAATTTTCTGCAAGCAGATCTAGTGTTTTGTGATCATAAACTCTTGCCATTATGGCATCCACATATCCAGAAAGAGTTTTTGCAGTATCTTCAATTGTTTCACCACGGGAAAGTTGCAGTTTATTTGATGACAGGTTCAATGCGTGTCCTCCCAATTGATGCATTCCTGCTTCAAAGCTAACCCTAGTTCTAGTGGAGGGCTTTTCAAAAATCATTGCCAAGGTTTTGTTTTTAAGTAAGGGTTTTGAATTTCCTTTTTGTTTTTTTAATTTAATTCCTAATTCTATGATTTGAAAGACTTCTTTTTCGCTTAGCTCATCAAACGTTAGAAAGTCCTTTGTGTTTAGTTTCATTTACTAAACCTCCCAAACAATGAACTCTTTTTTTTCTTTGGTTCTTTTACTTCATTTTCTTCACTTGTCACATCACCAGGTTTAGGTCTGCCATCTGAAATCCATTTCTTTATTTTGGATGCTAGTTGGTGTGCTTGCGAATCATTTTCTGGTGGAGGAACATCAAATAAATCAGAATATAGGTTAATGTCATCTGATTCTATTCCTTCAAAAGGATCATCACTCTTAGAAGATTTAGACTCTATTGGTTCTGATATAATCTCCTCTTCTTTCTTTGGTTTTGTAACTTCTTGTTCAGCAGGTTTTTCATTTAATTCAACTTGAGGAGTTGTTATCTCTGGTTGTTGAGTTGTACCAAACACAGCTTCTAAAAATAATTCTTTATCAAAAGCCTTTAGATCCGGATACTCTTGTCCTACACCAACATAAAGAACAGGAGTTGAAGTAACTTTTACTATAGATAATGCTGCACCACCACGTGCATCTGCATCACTTTTTGTTAAAATTGCACACTCAAAATTTGTGTACTTGTGAAATTCTCGAGCTTGATTTACTGTGTCGTTTCCAGCCAATGAATCACCAACAAAAATTTTCAAGTCTGGTTTTACAACCTTAGTAATTTTTTCAATTTGTTCCATCAAATTTTTACTCGTCTGCATCCTACCAGCAGTATCTATTAGTACGCAATCAATTTTGTGCGATTTTGCATAAAGTACTGCATCTCGTGAAACTGCTGCAGGATCTGAACCATAATTTTGAGCAACAAGTTTTAAGTTCAAACGATTTGTATGTTCTCGTAGCTGTTCAATGGCACCTGCCCTAAAGGTATCAGATGCTGCAACAACTAGTGAAAATTTTGATTTTTGTAGCAAATATGCAATTTTTGCAAGAGTAGTAGTTTTGCCAGTTCCATTAATTCCAACAAATAAGATAATGTAGGGTTCATTAGAATTTTTTTTAGATTCAATGTTTGCCATGATATCAATTTTTGGGAGAGAATCAAACAAACCAGAAATACTTTGAATCAAACTATTTTTTACAAAATTTTCTATTTCATTTTTGTTGATTTTTGTTCCTATTAGTTGTTCTTTGAGTGATGTTTTTATTGATTCTATTACTTCTACAGCCACATCTGATTCCATTAATGCAATTTCTAATTGAAATAAAACATCCCCAATGTCTTTTTCTTTTAGTTCCTTTTCACTGAAACTTTTGGCTGCGCTTGAAAAAGCGTTTCGTAAATTATCAAACATTGCTTTGACCTTTATTGTTTTTTAGTGCGTCCTTCTTGTACAAGGTGATTCATTTGTTGTTTTCCTTGCTCCAAGTTAGCAACTACTTCTTGTTTTTTTGCATTAGTTTCTTTTAAAGCAACTTCCATTTCTTTAATTCTTGATTCAAGATAATTTATTGCAGAAGCCTTATCTTTTTCAATAGCAGCTCCTGCTCCTAAATTTAAAACCACTTTTTCATTTGGAAGAATTTTTGCTTTAACAAATGCTCCAATACCCATTGGTATTAGCGTTTCTGATTCTGAATTTTCATTTATGGATTTAATTGATTGAATTGCAGAACTTGCTTCCCTTAGAACATTTACAATATTGCTTTCTTTGGCAATTATATCATTGAGATAAGTCTCTAACATTTGCATTTGGTACAACAGTTGTTGTGTTTTTTCTTCACTCAATTACAGCAAAAATGTCTCTTATGGCTATAAATGCATTCTTAGTTTTTAATTCAAGTAAAAAAAAATGAAGGAATGATTAAGATTGAAAAGTTATTTTGCTTTTGACAATCTTGAATCTACTTCATCCCAATTAACTACATTCCACCAAGCAGCAATGTAAGCCGGTCTTTTGTTTTGATACTTTAGATAGTATGCATGTTCCCATACGTCCAAACCCAATAAAGGTACTAGCCCCTTTGTTCTAGGACTGGTTTGATTTGGCATTTTCTGGTATTCCACTTTGCTTGATGACGGATTGTAGACTAGCCAACCCCAACCACTACCTTGAAGAACTGCTGTTGTTGAAGAGAATTTTTCTTTAAAATCTGCAAAATTTCCAAAGGATGCGTTGATAGCATCTGCTAATGCACCTCCTGGTTCTCCTCCTCCGTTAGCTTTCATGTTGTGCCAAAAGAGTTTGTGGTTGTCGTATCCGCCACCATTAAAATTAATTGCACCTTTTTGTTCGGCTGGAACTTGGTCAATATTGCCAAGGATCTCAAGAATGTCTTTGTTTTGAATGTCTGAATTACATTTTTCTAATGCAGCATTAAGTTTGTCAGTGTATGCTTGATGATGTTTTGTGTGATGTATTTCCATAGTTTTAGCATCGATATGAGGTTCTAAGGCATCATAGGCGTATGGTAATTCAGGAAGCGTATATTTTCCCATAGTCGCTTTTTTTCGTTAGCCAATTTATTGGTTTAGTAGGGAATGTATTTTTACACTTCAAAATACGTGAAAAGTAATGAAAAACAAGATAGGAATTTTTTTTCTGATAATTATTGCGTGTTCTTCAATTATTGGATGGGGTTTTTTTGAAGATACAAATCAACTAAACGTTTTGTTAGAAAATAGTCGACCATACATTGGCACCGATTTTCCTCACAAAAATGGCTATGATGGGTCTGGGATTATAATTGCAGTAATAGATACTGGAGTTGACTATACCCATCCGGATCTTTTTGGCTTTGGTGAAGATGGCAAAGTAATTGGAGGATATGACTTTGTTGAAAACGATAAAACACCAATTGATACTAATGGACATGGAACAGAGGTAGCTGGAATTATTGCAGCTGATGGTGATTTGAAAGGAATTGCCCCAAAATCAAAGATTCTTGCATACAGGGTTTCTGATGATGGAGAATCAGTGTCATCGGAGTTAATCATAAAGGCAATTGAGCAGGCAATAGTTGATGATGCAGATATTATCAACATCAGTTTGGGAGTAAATAAAACAAATAAAAAAATTGACGTTGTTGTAAGCAAAGCTATTAGAAATGGAATAGTTGTAGTTACTGCAGCTGGAAACAACGGTCCAGAATTTGGCACAATAGGTAGTCCAGGAATAAACCAAAATGCAATAACTGTTGGAGCTTCTTACAACAACATTACCACTAGTTTAGTTGGAACATTAGAGGTTGATGAAAAGCAGTTTCAAGTTATTCCAATGATAGGTACAGAAGCACAAGAAAACCCAATTGTTGGGAAAATAAAATTTGGAAAATTTGGTAGAGAAAGAGATCTTGAAGGAATCAATGTAAAGGATTCTATCTTACTTGTTGAACGAGGCAGCGATGTTGAAGATGAGATTGTATATTTTTCAAAAAAAGAAAACAATGCAGCTTATTCTGGAGCAAGAGCAATCATCGTTTACAACAATCTACCAGGTTTGTTTCTAGGAGAGCTAACACATGAATTAACAGAACCAGATTACCAACCAAGAATTCCAGCACTATCAATGTCAAACAAGGATGGCATGTGGTTAAGAAATTTACTTGATAACAAAACAGTTGGAACTCTAAACGTGTTTTATAATCCCGACTTTGTAGCTTTGTTTAGCTCACGAGGACCAGTTTCTCCTTTTTACATTAAACCTGATTTAGTAGCTCCTGGTGCATTTGTAAACACAACTTTGATAGATGGGAAATACAATTTCAC
>CAWTZT010000128.1:0-5303 GCA_963919845.1 Thaumarchaeota archaeon CSP1-1 | reverse complement strand
TGGTACGGGGAAGGAATCCTTTCAGAAGATGAATTCATTGATGCAATACGATTTTTGATAAAAGAAGGAGTAGTTATAGTATAATTAAATTAATTAGTGTTCCACTCTAATTGTAATTTCTTTCGTTTTATTATTAATATCAATGTAACAATAATTCCAATTACAAAAAATCCAAAATACGGTGTTTCCTTTCCAAAATATTCAGAAACAATTCCTGCAAATAATGGTCCAGCTGCCCAGCCAATTCCAAATGTTGCCTCATATGCACCTATTAAACCTCCAGAAAATTTTTTTGGTGCTTTGCGCATTATTATCTCAAAGGTTAATGGAAAGTAGATTGTAAATCCAAATCCCATTACTAACATTGCAATAGTAAACATTTCAAAGGTAAATGAATAAAATACAATTACCATCCCAAGTGAAATTGATAATACTGTGGCAATCAAACTATGAAAAGTTCTTTTTGCTAGTGGACCCACAAACAAAAGAGTAACTAATCGAGATATTCCAAATACGAAAAACAATAATTCAATGTTTGATACAGAAATAGATCTATCATTCATAAAAGCAGGGTAGATTGTAAGAAATGTACCAAAGCAAGCACTACAAAATATTAACATTAGTACGATTATAGGGAATTTGGTAATTTGCTTAATTGAACCAAGAGATATTGTGGTATGTTGAGTTGTTTTACCATACTTGGATAAGAGTAATCCAGTAATTATTGCAAAAGCAACTGCATAAGTAGAGAACTGAAACAATATTCTGTAGGAAACATCCAAGTTTTCCAAAAGATATGTTCCTATTAATGGACCAATCATCAGGCCGCCCACGAAAAATCCCATAAATCTTGCAATTGATTTTACACGATTTTCAGGAGTTTCAACATGTGAAATAATTCTCTCACATGGAGGCCAAAAAAATGCATGAGCTACTCCAGTAAGTGCTCTAAAGGCTGCTACTTCGGGAACTGACTGTGAAATAGAAAGTAAATAAACAGATGCTGTGTTAAGTGCGATTCCTACAGAGAGTAAGAGTCCATTGTTGAATCTATCAAGTAAAACTCCGACAAACAGTGGGATGAACATGTAGGGAAGAAAATTAGTTAGTCCGATAATTCCTAATTCAAAATATGATGCATCAATTACTTCTTTTGAAAAAACTGGTACTATTGGATTGTGCATTCCATAGGATAATCCAACTATTAGTGCAGTTAGATAAACAAGGATTATTGGGAGTTTCATTTTTACTTAAACGCTGCAACAATTATTGCTCCGCCCATGAGATCTTTCTCAAATTCTACTCTTGAAAATTTTTCTAGTAACATTGCTTCAAGTTTCTTGTTCTTAGGCCAACGTTGATACGTACCATAAAGAGTGGCAAATTTCAATCCTAGTTTTCCAGCAGCAATAAATGCAATAATTGGTAAAATAACTCTGAGATAAAATGAAACACCTAACCTGATTAATATTTCATCGGGTTTTCCTAAATCAACAATAACAAATCTACCATCCTTTTTCAAAACTCTATGAATTTCTGAAATAGCTATTCGAAGATTTATTGCATCTCTAAGTGAATAACCACACAAAACTGCATCAAATTTACTATCACGAAAAGGAATATGTTCAAAAACTCCACTTGCCAAGTCAGGTTTTTTTTCAAAAAACCTACCAGTGTTTTTTAACATAGGAATTAGAGGATCATAAAGTGTAATGTGTAATTCTTTACCTAAAACTTCAATAGCAGTTTTTGACATATTTCCAAATCCAGAACCTGCATCAAGAATTGTATCTCCACTTTTTACTCTACCACGTATTCCTCTTATTCGATGTTGCTTGTCTTTGCCTAGAGAGATGTAAGAATTTACTTTGTCATATACAGGAATAATTTCACGTAAAACATCTAAAACTTCTCCCCAGTAACTTCCTAGGCCCACAAAAAAACTTACGTCAATGGTGTATTATATGTGATGGATGTTAAAATTCAAAATTGACTTTTAGTTAGGGAATTTTTCTTTAGCTATATTTACAAATTTTTCTATTTCGCTTTCAGGGATTTTTTCTAGAATTTTTTTATCAAGTTTTATCCATGACATTTTGACATGTTTTACACCGTCTTTTTTATCACTCTTTAGATTAATTGCTGCTGTTGCAAGAGCAGCGCCTTCCTCTAAACTTATCTCTGTTTTGTAATTTTTTTCAAAAAAATCTGTAACTTCATCTGAACTTGCTCCAATAGCTACTGCAGCATATGACACGTATGTCCCACTTGGGTCAGTAACGTAGACTGATCCACCTTTTTGATCAACTCCTGCTATAATCAGAGCAACTCCATACGGCCTTACACCTGAATATTGAGTAAACTGATGGCATTGGTCTGCAAGATGTTTTGCAACGGTCTCAACTTCTGCTGGTTCATCATAAGTCAATTTGGTGCTTTGAGAAAAAAATCTAGCATTATCTACTTGTACCCGAGCATCTGGGATATATCCTGCTGCTGCGACACCAATGTGCTGATCCACTTGAAAGATTTTTTGAGTAATGTCAGCAACTTGTAATGCTCGTGGATTCTCTTCTACTGCAATAAGAACCCCATCTTTGCATTTTATTCCAATTGCAAGGGTGCCACGTTTTACGGTCTCAATTGCATATTCTACTTGGTATATCCTACCATCTGGAGAATACATGGTAGGCGTCATATCGTAACCGCGTGAGGCCATCAAGATAAATCGAGTCCTGTGATATTCAATTTAAGGGTTAGTTATTCCAAAATCCGCCAACTACTATCAAAATTGTAACTAATTTGGAAGAGAATTGGAAATAGTGTTTTATGCTAAATCACAAAGTATTTTCAAGGTTCAGATGAAATGAAACTCACCCAACTAACAGCTTTCAAAGAAATTGTAAAGGCAAAGTCAGATCCACAAGATAGAATACCCGATCGACAAACACGAAAACTTTTGCTTTATTTGTTTACTGGAACCAGAGGAGGGTATACACGATTACGAATTATCATGCGTTTGACAGAAATACCGCTAAACACTCATCAACTTTCTAAGGAACTTGGATTAGATTACAAAGCAATTCAGCATCACATGAAGGTTTTAGAAAAAAATAATCTAGTAACAAAAGTTGGTGACAAATACGGTGCAATTTTTCACCTTTCGAACTTTCTTGAAATTAACATTAGAGCTTTAGATGAAGCAATAGAAAAGTTAGAACGAAAGATGAATTCAAAGAAGGTTTACTATTAACATTAAACGGTTTTTTTATTTTAATTGAGAAATAATTGCTTCTACACCTTCTTTATATGACGGATAAGCAAATTTACACAACTTTGAAATTTTTGTATTGGAAGTTTTAATCGAAGTAGTAAGAAGTTTTACAAAATCTCCACCAAGTATCGCTTTTGCCAAAAATATTGGTACGCTTCCAGGATGTTTCAATCCCAATTTATCACATGTAAAATTGATAAAATCTTTGAATAAAACAGGATTAGCATCGGTAACAACAAATGACTCGTTGATTACATTTTTTTCTGCAATCGTGATCAGAGAAAGAACTACATCATTAACATGTACTACACATCTATAATATTCCCCAGACTTTGGCAACTTGAAATTTCCTTTACGTAATCTCTGAATAATTTGTGTAGTAAACCATCCGCCATTTCCATATACTTCACCGAGATAAACAACAGTTATTGGTATGGAATATTCCTTGCATTTTGCTTCTAAATATTGTTGAGCTTCAAGACGTATTTTTGCATAGTTAGTGTCAGGATTAAGAGAAGTACTTTCATCAACAATTTTGTCTTTAGAATCCCCAAATACTCCTAATCCTGATATGTACACTAGAAATTTTGTTTTGTTTTTTATTTGATTAAAAAGATTAACTGTGCCATCATAATTGACTTTCTTTACTTTCTTTTTGTTTTTTTCCATTGGTGTTACTGCTGCTAGATGAAAAACAACATCATACTTTTCATCTGGTAGTGAAAAGTTTGAATCACTTAAATCTGCATTTATGGTTTTTATTTTAGAATTTTCTAATATTTTTTCATTGACTAAACCAGTGACAGAGTGTCCATTCTCTAATAGCTTTTGTGATAATCTAGAACCAATGAATCCTGATGCTCCTGTAACAAGAACTTTCAATTCTAATATTTTTAATTCATCTAACATTTAATGTTTAGATCCAACTATCGGATTTAATTGGTTTTAAAAAACGAAAATTAAACCAAACTTAAATATAATCTGACACCATGATCTGAGTATCTTGGCAAAGGGTGCAGATCCATTTGAGAATGCCACCAAACAAGTCAATGATGCTTGTGATATTTTAGGAATTAAAGACAAAGGAATGCGTGAATATTTGGCAATGCCAAACAGACTATTACGAGTTAAACTTCCCGTCAAAATGGATAACGGAAAAATTAGAATTTTTACAGGTTTTAGATGTCAACACAACAACGATAGAGGTCCTTACAAAGGTGGTATAAGATACTTTGATCCTGAAGGGGGTGTAAAATACATGGAACGTGAAGTAATGGCACTTTCATCTTGGATGACATGGAAGTGTGCAATTGTTGATATTCCACTTGGTGGTGCCAAAGGTGGAATTTTCGTTAATCCAAAAAAAGAAAAACTAAGTGATGGCGAGTTAGAACGACTCACAAGAAGATTTGCTTTTATGATTTCAGAAGTTATTGGTCCTGAAAAAGATATTCCTGCCCCTGATGTTTATACAACTGGTAAAGAAATGACCCAAATCATGGACACTTTTAGCAAATTACAAGGAAATCGTTATCAACCAGGTGTAATCACTGGCAAGCCTATTCCTATGGGGGGTTCACTTGCAAGAAATGTTGCAACAGGATTAGGTACTGCCCATTGTGTTAGAGAAGCAGCAAAAGTTTTGAAGATTAAACTAAATGGAGCTAAAGTTGTTCTTCAGGGATTTGGTAATGCTTCAACCTTTGCCGGTGAATACTTGGAAAAATTGGGCTGCAAAGTCATTGCAGCAAGTGACTCGAAGGGTTCTATAATCAATCCAAACGGATTCAAAACACAAAAATTAATTGAATTTAAACAGAAGAAAGGTACCGTTGTAGGGTTCCCAGGTAGCAAGAAGATCTCAACCGAACAATTGCTGACATCAAAATGTGATGTTCTAATTCCTGCTGCATTAGAGAACCAAATTACAGCAAAAATCGCTAAAAATCTCAAATGTAAAATCATTGGAGAAGCTGCAAATGGCCCTACTCTGCCTGAAGCAGATCCTATCATTTACAAGAAGAAAATT
>CAWTZT010000127.1:0-8338 GCA_963919845.1 Thaumarchaeota archaeon CSP1-1 | reverse complement strand
TCAGTAGGTTTTGTTGTTTCAGTAGGTTTTGTTGTTTCAGTAGGTTTTGTTGTTTCAGTAGGTTTTGTTGTTTCAGTAGGTTTTGTTGTTTCAGTAGGTTTTGTTGTTTCAGTAGGTTTTGTTGTTTCAGTAGGTTCCGTAGTTTCATTAGATTGTGTTGTTTCTGACGTCATACATTTTCAGATATTTGGGATAATTTAAATCTAAGAATGACTTTATGATAAAAATTATGAAGTTCTTGAGATTTTTCTATAAACAATATTCTTTGATAGAAGATTCACATGACAGATTTTAAAAATACAGTTGATGCCTTAGAAGCTGGTTTAAAGGAAGAAAAAATCAAAATTCTTGAATCACTATCAAATTCTAAAGATCCAGAAATTATTCAATTAATTATTTCAAAGTTAGATGATCCCCAGATAGAAGTGAGGGGAGAAGCGTTTAGCTCTTTAGTATTAAATGAAAACAATATTACCAAATTTTTGATAGAAGGTCTGAACTCAGAAAGTAAAAACATTAGAGGATTTTCTGCGTTGGTACTTGCCAACAGACAAAATTCTGAGGGAGTTCAATCAATTATTACCCTAACAAAAGATGAAAGCTCATTAGTGAGGGCTTGTGCTTTGGGAGCGTTGGGATATCTTAAAGCACCTCAAGCTAGTGAAGCGATTCACAGATGTTTTTCTGATTCAAGTTTAGAAGTAAAAAAAAGTGCTTTGAAAGCTGCAATCGATATTGGTGAAAAATTACCTTTAGAAGAAATTAATGATTTGAAAAAGGAAAATGATTCAGAACTAGATAAATTATTAGTATTAGCAAAAGAAAATTCTTAATGTCTAACCATATGATTCGAATTTAACTTCAAAGCTACCATCCTCACGTTTATTGTGCATTGTGACAAAGTCTTTTTCCTTAACGTATTCAAGAGATCCATCAATGGTTCCTTGATATCCACAAATATAGAGCGTTGTATTTTCTTTGGTAAATTTTTCACCAATAATTTCTTCTATTGGGGATAATCCATTAGCTCCTGTTTTTATGAACGATTCTACTCTACCGTTATGACCTGACCAAGATCTGTTAAACCATTCTTTTGGTCTACTTATTGAAGCTCTATATGTAAAATTCCATTTATCTTTTCCTCTATCAAGACTTTCATTTTCTAGTTTAGTGAAAAGTTCTTTGTAACTTAGCTCATCTACATAACTTGCACCATGAAGAACAATGATCTCTCTTTTATCTCCGGTATCATGGAGGTGATTAGCAAAACTAACAAAGGGAGCGATTCCCGTACCACCTCCAACACATACAATTCTGCGTTCATCTTTTCGTCCATCAGGCAATTTATCATTAATTAGTAAAGCATTTCCTGTTGGATTTCCCCAAAATATTTCATCTCCTTCGCTTGAATAAAATATCTCAGTAGTAACACGACCTGGTAAAGGTTTTCGAACCCACCTTATTACAAATTCAAAATACTTTTTATTTTCAGGATGTGAAGCAAGTGAATAAGCTCTGCGAACAAGCTTATGATTTTCAGCTGCTATTGGTAAACCTAGAGTTAGGAACTGACCTGTCTGATAATCTGGCATAACTCCATCCGAAGGAGTTATTCGGAAGATGCCAAGATCTTCTCTAAGATATTGGGTATAACTAATGATTCCTTTGTTATCATTAACCATACAAGATATTTTTTTCTCATCTTACAAAAAGTTTTCACGATCTCAATTTAAGCATAAATCATATCTTAAAACCTTAAAATTTAACATGATTTAGGTAATGATATTGGTTAAGGAAGATACTAAGGAAAAACCCAAAAAGAAACGAGGAAAACCAAAAGGTGCAAAAAGCAAACCAAAGTTAACAAAAACAAAAGAAAAATCAACCAAGTCTTCATCTTCTAAAACCTCATTGAAATCAACTAAAGCTGCAGAAGCTGAAACAATAGCAAAATTAGCTGCACTAAGAACTGCAGTAGAAGAAGCATCTGAGAAAGAATACAAAGCTGCAGAAGCTGAAGCTGTAACCCCAGAAGCATCTCAATTATTTACCTTTAAACGCGGACATGAAGTGATATTTCGACGAGAATTAGGAGAACCAGAATTTTGGCTAGATAAGAACGACCGAGCACCATCAATACCTGTCCTTTCACAAGATGAAGAAGCAGAAATTTCAAGAAAGGTTGAGATTCCTTTTGATCAAACACCACCTTACAAACCAGAACATATACTCAGTCCTGAGTTTGGAGGAATTTCTAACTATGAAATTCAAATTAAAACTCAAAGAGACGAAATAGAACAAAGACTGACACGTTTGCAAGGTGATCCAAATACAAGCCCTCAGGAAATTAAACAAGCAGAAGAAGATCTAAAAACTCTTGATTATCTATTTGAGAACTTTTATGATGGCATGAATGTTTTCCGTACAGCAAAAGGTGGTAGGGCCAAACTTCGAGTATAGAGGAGATAAGAAATGAGTAAAAATAATTTTCAAATCATCAATGCAAGAGTAACTTTCAAGAATGTTCCAATTTATAAATTGGATAAATTTTCATTTAAGGATCTCACTGTTGCATATGAATCATTTAAGAAAATTTCTGATGTTTCAGAATGTTTAATCATTCAAAATGCTTTCAGAGTTGAAGTATTTTTAGTGGTTAATCTGGAAACAGGAGAAATTCCTGATGCAAGGAGAACTGAAGGAAAAACCCTCACGATAGCTCAAATAAAACATACTTGGGAATCATTAACCGAACTAGAAGATCATGATGTAGAACACTTTGACCAAACTATTGAGGTGTATAGGAATACTGATGTTTATCTGCATGTTTTAAGACTAGCAACAGGTTTAGATTCAATCATTGTTGGAAGAAAAGAAATACTTGATGAAATAAAAGAATCAATTTCAACTGCTGAACAGGCTGGAGTATTTGGGAAAATCTTGAATAAATTATTTGATGCCAGTATACGAATTACAATGAAAATTAGAGATTCAACAGCAATAAGTGAAGAAATAATTTCAATTGGAGACATGGCAGTAAAAACTGCAGAAGAGAAAACAGGAGTAGCTGGAAAGCATGTTCTTCTTATTGGAACTGGAGAGACAGGAGCTATGGTTGCAAAATCTCTTAACATAAAGAATTATTCATTTGATGTAACTAGTAGGACCATTGAAAGAGCCACTAGTTTTTCTAAATTATTGGGTGGAAAACCAATAAAATTTGAAGATAGTTTGTCAGGTTTTGATAAATTTGATATAATCTTTGTTGCAACCACTGCTGATTATTTCTTAATCAATTATGATCAAATTAGAAGAGTTATGGAAAAGAAAACGAAAGGTACACTACTAGTGGATGTATCAGAGCCTAGAGCAGTGGATGAGAAAGTTGCTACATTTCCTGGAATGAAATTAATGTTTAGAGATCAAATTGGTGAGTTGGTTGAAGAAAATCGAATATCTAGAGAGAAAAAAGTTCCTGCTGCAGAAGAAATGATTAGTAAAGAAGTGCCAATTATTGAGGCAATGTTAAAACGTCTAGACGCTGAAATCGTGGTTTAAAAAAATTTTTTTTAGATTAGTTTTTAGAATGATTTTATTTCTTTGAATTGATATCTAGCCGTATGATTCGAACTTTAATTCAAAGCTCCCGTCTTCACGTTTTTCCTGCTGTGTGACAAAACCCTTTGGTTTCAAAAAGTCCATACATCCATCAATTGTGCCTTGCCATCCACAAACGTAAAAAATAGTATTATCCTTTGTAATTTTATCTCCTACAAGTTCCTCTAATGGGGACTTATCTCCATCTGTAGGCCTCAAAAATTTTTCCACTCTTCCGGTTTGACCTCCCCAAGATCTGTTAAACCATTCTTGTGGACGACTAATAGCTGCTCTGTATTTAAAATTCCATTTATCTTTTCCTTTATCAAGACTTTCATTTTCTAATTCAGTAAGAACTTCTCTGTAACTGAGTTCATCTACATAACTTGCACCATGTAAAACGATAATTTCTCTTTTATCATTCACATCATGTAAATGTTGAGCAAAGCTAACAAATGGCGCCAGTCCTGTACCACCACCGACACAAACTATTCTTCGTTCATCTTTACTTCCATCAGGTAGTTTTTCATTTATAGAAAGAGCCGCACCAGTAGGTTTAATCCAACTAACTTCATCACCAGCTTTTGCATTGAAGAGTTGTGTTGTTAAACGACCTGGAATAGGTTTTCGAACCCATCTAATTACCAATTCGATATACTTTCTGTTTTCTGGATGAGATGAAATAGAATATGCACGTCGTACGATTTTATTATTTTCTGTTGGGTTTGGCAATCCAATTGTGATAAATTGTCCCGCTTGAAAATCAGGAACTTGTCCATCATTTGGAACGATTCTAAATATTCCAAGATCTTCTTTTAGTAATTGAACATAAGTAATAGTTGCTTTGTTATCAACGACCACTCGATAAGTGTCATCTACAATAGTTAAATATCTTCTGTTAAAAAATCGGACAGTAATTGAAACTTCAGCTAAACGTTAATAACCTAACCAAAAAATCTAATGCGGTCAGATTTTTATCTGATAATTTGGGCCGGTCGTCTAGACTGGTAGGATACGCCCTTGGCATGGGTGAGATCGAGGGTTCAAATCCCTCCCGGTCCATTTACAAATTTTTTCTAAAAAAATAATACCATACAAAACTGTCATGGAACGGGGACGTAGGTTAGCTTGGTGGACTGCCAGCCTCGGGCGCTGGATGTCATGGGTTCAAGTCCCATCGTCCCCATTCAAAGTAAAGAAGAGTTAATTGAAATAGGATGACAAAATTACATAGCCCAATTGACGGTTGCTATCTATCTTGCACATCTAAATCCGGTCACCAATGCTCATGTAGAAATCATTGAAGAATTAAAAAAAGAAGGAAAAGTGACAGTTATGCCTGTAGTTTTTCTTCAAAATAGAAAGGAAGTGAATAGTCGTATATTCCCATTTAGATATGAGATTCGAAAGCAAATGTTAGAAGCAGAATTTGGGGATACCATAACTGTTTCATCAAATTATACTTTTCATGCACCTTTCTGCAGGTATTTGCCACCATTGCTTTCACCAATCTCTTGGCAATTAAGAAAACAAATACTGAATGGAATTGAAGATAATTACTTTACATATACTGGTGATAAGGCTGAAGGATATATGTTGAAGATGTATAGACTTCATCCAAAAATCGGTAGGCGAAAGTTAATTTCATCTTCCCAAGTGAAAAACAAATTATACCAAGCAGTGCAAGGTAAAAACACAACTTGGATGAATGACGTACCTGAAAAAATTGCTAAAATTATCAAGCAAAATTGGGAGATTATAGAAAAATTTGCTGCAGTTGAAGATAAAACTAAAAAAGTTTTGGGAATGAAATTTCCAAAACAAGGATATTGGTTCAAATAGGTTAATTACAGATACATTCTCATCTTTTTTGTGAAATCTATTTTTTCAAAATTTGTTTGGTTTGATGGAAAATACGTTCCAATTGAAAAAGCCAATGTTCCTATTACAACACACGCTATCCATTATGGAACCTCAATTTTCGAAGGAATTCGAGCATACTGGAATTCTAAAAATCTCCACATTTTTAGATTAGATGAACATCTAACCAGATTCAGAAATTCTGGTAAATACTATTCAATATCTCTAAATTTTTCTGATAAAGAGATCAAGAATGCAATTGTAAATTTATGCAAAAAAAATAAAATGAAAAAATCTTGCTATATTCGTCCCTTTTACTTTGTTGGACAATATGGGATAAACTTGCATGTTACTGAGAAGGCGCCCACACAAGTAGCAGTCTTTATGTTTCCTTTTGGAGATTTGTTTAACAAAAAAGGAATAACAGCTGGAGTTTCTTCTTGGAGAAAATTTAGCGTATCATCAATTCCTCCTCAAGCAAAAATGGGAGGAAACTATCTCAATTCTATTTTGGCTACACAAGAATCAAAACGAAATGGATATGATGAAGCTATTCTATTGGATAAATTTGGAAATCTAAGTGAAGCTCCTGGAGAAAACATCTTCCTAATTATAAATAACGAAATTATAACTCCTCCAACTAGTTCATCTGCCTTGAAAGGAATTACTCGAGATTCAGTATTCAAGTTGGCTGAAGACAGAGATTACAAAGTACGTGAAAGAGAAATTACAAGAAGTGAGTTATACATTGCAGACGAAATATTTCTTAGCGGAACTGCAGCAGAATTAACACCAATAATTAAAGTCGATGATTTAAAAATAGGAAATGGTAAAGTAGGTAAGATAACAAAGGAATTGATGTCAGATTATACTGATGTAGTAATGAACAGAAATGAAAGATATTCATCATGGTTAACTGCAGTGTATTAGTATGAAGATAGCACAAATTGGAACTGGTGGATGGGGTAAAAATCATACTAGAATACTAGCACAGCTTGAAGTTCTTACTGCAATTTGTGACACTAATAAAGAAATGAGCAAAGAATTTGGTGAAAAATATTCAGTAAATCATTATGACTCTGTTGATTCATTATTAGATTCAGAAAATTTTGATGGAGCTTTTGTGTGTACTCCTACTTCAACTCATTCTGAAATCGCAACAAAACTTATTCAAAAAAGAAAAAGTGTTTTCATTGAAAAACCTATGACTTATCTCTCCGAAGAAGGAGAAGATTTAGTTCAATTAGCAAAAAAGAATAATGTAGTTTTGACTTGTGGGTATATTGAAAGATTCAATCCAGCAGTAACTCTAGTAAAAGATTATGTAAAATCAAAAAAATATGGTGAACTAGTCATGCTTGAATTTCACCGAGAAAATCGAATGCCCATGCATATCAAAGATGTTGGAATAATCTATGATACTTCGGTTCATGACATTGATACAGCTATGTGGTTGTTTGATGATACTCCACAAGTTGTTTTTGCTAGATCAGGAAAAATACAACATGAACATGAGGATTTTGCAACAATAATGTTGGGATTTAAAGATAACAAAGTAGCCATAATTTCATCAAACTGGATAACGCCTTCTAGAATTAGAACCTTCAATGCAGTATGTACTGAAGGAATAGTATCTTCAGATTTTATCACACAAGAAGTAAAAATCCAAACAAAAAATGAAACAGAAATACCAAGGAAAGAAATGCAAGAACCCTTACTTTTAGAAATTAAAAATTTTTTGGGTGCGATTGAAGGTAAAAATGAATTAACAGTAAAATCTAGTGAAGCAGTCAATGTTACAAAAATCGCTGAAGCATCACTTTTATCTAGCCAAAAGGGGACTCCAATCTATTTAGATCTAAAATGAACAAAAATATGTTAGATATTCTTGCATGTCCAATTGACAAACATTTTCCTCTTGAAATTTATGAATCAAAAACACAAAACGAATTGATTGTAGAAGGAGCTCTTTATTGTACAGATTGTTCTCGATTTTTTCCAATTATAGAAGAAATTCCAATAATGTTACCAGATGAATTACGTGACAAAAAACAAGATCTTGAATTTCTAAAGGTTAATCAAGAAAAACTACCTGAAAAAATAATTAAACAAGCATCTCCATGGCATCTGTGATGTCTTATGGTTACTAATTTTGTATCTGATAAAGCAAAGATTGGAAATAATGTAAAGATTTGGCATTATACTTATGTTGGCGACGATACGGAAATTGGAAATAATGTGAAAATCGGTTCTCTGGTTCACATAGACTACAATGTTAAGATTGGTGAGAATACTTTGATTGAAGGATCAGTATACATCCCACCCCTATCAAGAATTGGAAATAATGTATTCATAGGACCAGCTGCTGTACTAACAAATGATCCTTATCCTCCAAGTAATAAAATGGTAGGAGTTACTATAGAGGATAATGCCATTATTGGGTCGCGTGCTGTAATAAAAGCTGGAGTCACAATTGGCAAGAATAGTGTAGTTGCTATGGGAGCCGTGGTAACAAAAGATGTACCAGAAAATACTGTAGTTGTAGGAATACCTGCTAAGGAAAAATATTCTAGAGAAGAATACAATAAAAAACAAAAAAATTGGAAAAACAGTTAGGGATTTAATTCCTTTTGGAAAACCCAGTTTTTAATTTTTGATAGAAGAAAAATCCAAATAATTACCATGCCTATAGCAATTATTGCTTTACTACCTGATGTTAAAATTGAATCCAATTCCCCAAAACCAGAAATTTGAAAAGGGCCAAGAATTACTACTGCAAGGCCTCCCCCAATCATGATTAAGATCCACATTAAAAAGATAAAAATGTAAATTGAGTTTTTCAAAGAACAACACCCATCATAAAGGCAGTAATTATTGCAAG
>CAWTZT010000126.1:0-3508 GCA_963919845.1 Thaumarchaeota archaeon CSP1-1 | reverse complement strand
TCTGATTTTTTTATTTTGTTAAAAGTATCTAATTGTCTTTTTGTTTGTTCATGAGCTTTTCTTTCAGCTTCTAGTTTTTGTTTTAATGCTTCCATCTCTTGCTCGATTTTACGTAGTTTTACATTTGCAGAAGATACCATGGAGCTTGCCGCTTCGATAATGTGTTTAGGTTCATTCTGGATAGTTGGTGCTAGTTTTTGTGTTTTTGCTGTTTTTAATTCATATCTTGCAGTAACAACTTTAGCTTTGAGGATTTCATATTCTCCCTGTAATCTTTTAAATTCTTCTAGTTTAGCTTGGGCTTCTTCTCTTTGAGATTTAATTGCATCAAACTCAGTTTTTCCTTTTTCAATTTCATTTTTTAAAGAATCTAATTCTGTCTTGGCTACTCGAAATTTTTCAAAATTAGATTTGATTTCCTCTTGTTGTTTTTTTAGCTCAGGAAGCTGAGTCTTTACGGAATTTAGTTTTGTAGAAATTTCCTCATAATCGGTATTCATTTTTTCAAATTCATCTTTTTTTTCATTCAATTCTTTTTTGGCCGACATTAGTTCATTGATGACTTTATCGTATTCCTCTTTTACAGTAACAAGTTTTTGTGAAATAGAGTCTAGTTTTTCATTTTTTGTTTTAATTTCACTTTTGAGAAATTCTAATTCATTTTGAATTCGTTCACTTTCAATCTCTTCTGGACTTTTTACTATTGTAGTTTCTTCATCTATTTTAGACTCTTCTTCTTTCTTTTTTGAACGACTAAATAGACCCATCCTTATCACTCCAACTATTTCTATTCAAAACAAGAACATTTCTCTCAATTGACTCTTGCTTTTTTTATAAAACGAAGGTAAAAACCAATTCCTCCTATAATAAATCCAAAAACAAATGCCAAAAAGCCAAGTTCAGACTCATTTGGATATATTGTTGGAGCAGTAATTAACAAAACAGCTCCCAAAATTATCAAAAGAAAGCTTCCACTTTTTTTTGGTTTGTTGTGTTCGTCGTGAACCATTTTTTGTAACCATCAAAGATAACTCATTATCGTTTGAGCTACCTTTTCTTTTCCAATATCTTCAATGAATGGTCCAATTTTTGGACCTCGATTTGTTGAAAGAATTATCTGATATAGAATCTTGAAAAACTCTCTTGGCTGAATATTATTTCCTTTGGCTACTTGGTAAATAGTATTTTGAAGATCCTCTGGCTTTTTTTCTGCTTTAAGTAATTCTGCAAGCTCTTTGAGTGCTTTTTTTGTTGTATCATCTAATGAAATATCGATTTTTTCTGTCGTACCAAAATCATCTGCATAGTTTCCTGCCATCTCAATTTGTTTTTTTACTTGCTCGTTTGGACTTTTTAGAACACCGTAATCGATTAGCTTTTTCATAACACGTTCTTCTCGTTTCTCTTTGAAGATATTACACAGTTCAAGTATTAGCCTATAACTTACGTAAGAATCAGGACTAGGTGGATTCAAAAGGTTGGTATATTCATAAAGGCCCTTTAATTTTGATGCCTTGGCTTCATTATCCACTTTAATTTTTCCAAAGAAAATATTTTCTAATTCATTATATTCATCCATTAGTGCTGGAATGTCTTCAAATCCTAATTGTCTAGCTCCAGTAATTCTTTTGTAAAGTAACAATAGAATTGTTTTTGGTGTCCCATACTTTAACCAACTTTGTGAAGTGACAACATTTCCTAATGATTTTGAAATTTTCTTTCCTCCCTTGTCTAAAAACATTTCATACTTTACATGATGTGGATGAGGAAATTTTAAAATTTCATCAGCTACCCAATCATTTACCTTGACTGAATCCATAATGTCTTTGCCATATGCCTCAAACCTTATGTCAAATGCTTGCCATCTAGCAGCAAACTCTACCTTCCAAGCTAGCTTGCCAAGATCTTTTGTAATGTCTGATTCTCCTTCATGTCCACATCCTTTTAGAGTATCAGAACCAATGGCCGCATCTTTACATCGATATTTTATTTTCTTTTCATCAGGCAGATATTCGTAAGACTCTGTGGTGTATAGCTTATCACAATTAGCACATACTGGAAAATATGGTAAAGTTTCTTTGTATTTTTCTTGACCCACCATATCTGCAATCTTTTCACCAATTTTTTTTCCATTGACTAGTATGGTGTGGATTTGTTCTCTTAGGATTCCTTTTTCATAGGTATCCTTTGCACGTCTAAAATCATATTTTATTCCAAGTGACTCTAGACCTTCTAACAATAAACTACTCATGTGCATTCCGTAAGAATCATGGCAATCAAATGGATCAGGAATAGCAGATACTCGTTTGCCTAAATGTTCATTGAGTGATTCTGGAAAACCTTCAGGAATTTTTCGCAAACCATCTAAATCATCTGAATATGCAATTAGTTCTGATTTGTAACCAAAATTTTCAAGTGCAAGTTTTACTCCATAAGCTCTAACGGCATCTCCTAAGCTTCCAATGTGAGGAACACCAGATGCTCCCAAACCACTTTCCACTCGAAGAAGATCCATGTTTCTTCCAAGGGATTTTTCTCGTTCAATTAACTCAAAGGCAAGCTTATCAATCCAAGTTCCTTTTCCAATTATTTTTTGTTCTGACATTTTTTTCACTAGGCCAATTCTTTTGCCATGTATGGACCGCACAACGAATAACCCAATTTTTGATAGTATTCTCTTGTTCCTACTGCGCTAATAACCAACAATTTTTTTGAATCAAATTCCTCTTTAGCGATTTTTTCTGCTCTACCCATCAAACTTTTACCTAAACCCATATGCTGAATGCCGTCTTTGTTTCGTTCTCCAATCTTTAACGATTTGCCATAAACATGTAATTCCCTTACAATGCAAGAGTTTTGTGAAATTTCTTCTCTATGAGCCTTGTTACTTGGATGACGCATCCTCAAAAATCCATAAACTAAATCATTAGAGTCATCAAAAGACAAAAACACTTCTTTGCCATCTGATGACAAATAATCCTCTCTGTTTAACTTAAGCTCAGACGAGTTTACATTTTTCTTTGAAAGTCCAGCTTCTCTACATCTAATACATTTGCAGCTCATGCCCTGTTTTTTGAGATTTTTAAGCACTAATTGACGCAAATTCCCAAATTTCGGGCCTGAAACTATTTCATTAGAAGAAATCTCTCTTTGTATTCTCATAATTCTAACCCATCGTGGTATTATTTTTTTAATCTCAGTAAGAACCTTGATCATGTCATTATCTGAATAAGAACTGTATTTTCCTTTCATGAAATCATTGTAGAGAGGAGTGTTTTCTAAAACAAGAGAAGGATAGATCTTTAGCATATCAGGTTTAAATCGTTGGTCAGAAAAAAGCTGTTTAAAATCTTCAATATCTTTTTGTGGATTCATTGTTGGCAAACCAGGCATCATATGCGCAACAATTTTGTAACCTGCATCTTTTGCAATTTGAAATGATTCGACAACATCATTGAAATTATGTCCTCTGTTAACAATTCTATAAACTTCTTCTCGTAAACATTGT
>CAWTZT010000125.1:0-10773 GCA_963919845.1 Thaumarchaeota archaeon CSP1-1 | reverse complement strand
TGTTCCATACCTTCTGGAGTTCCAGTCCATGCACCAATACCATCGCCAGTGTCCCAGATATGAGGACTAGCTAAAGTACCAGTTAAGATTGCACCTGTAAGACCTCCCATTCCATGTACTCCCCATACATCAAGGGCGTCATCCCATTTGCGTGCGTTCTTAAATGAAACAGCACCATAGCAAACAGTTCCTGCTGCAATACCTATGATTATTGAAGCCATAGGTCCAACCCATCCAGAGGCTGGTGTAATTGCTACAAGTCCTGCTACGGCACCTGTTGCGGCACCGATAATACTTGGTTTTCCAGTATGAGCCCAGCTCATCAATAGCCATGTTATAGCCGCTGTACCTGTTGCAGTATTTGTAACTACCCAGGCACTTACGGTGATTCCATCAACCATTACTTCACTTCCTGCGTTGAATCCGAACCAACCAAACCAGAGTATAGAAGCTCCTAAAACCACCATTGGTACATTGTGTGGTTCCATAGGAACTTTACCATATCCTAATCTTCTGCCCAGAACTAAAGCAGCAGCAAGTGCTGAGAATCCAGATGTAATGTGTACGACAGTACCACCCGCAAAGTCTAAGCCATAGCTTGGCGACAGGTCTGGATCAAAGTCCATGTTACCGATGTATCCTCCGCCCCAAACCCAGTGTGCTACTGGATCATATACGAAGGTAGCCCACAACAGTATGAATATTACCAATGCACTAAACTTCATTCTATCAATTAATCCACCAACAATTAGTGCTGGAGTGATAATTGCGAATGTAGCTTGGAACATTGCAAACAACTGATGTGGTACTGTTCCGGGCCAACCTTGACTACATTGCTCGTCTTCAAGGAAGACTTGCATCTGATATGCAGCAGACCATGTATCTGTACATGGTCCTGGTTCACCTAGTGGAGCATAATGAGAGACTTGATTAAATCCTACATATGCTAGTGAGCCCATGAACATGTTTGCATCGTTATCATTAGGACCAAATGCTAGTGAGTAACCCCAAGCTACCCATTGCATTGAAGCTAGTCCTATGACAATGAACACCATGCCAATAACATTGACAGCGTTCTTTGATCTTGACAATCCGCCATAGAAGAATGCGACACCAGGAGTCATGAAAAGTACCAGTGTTGACGCGGTTAGAATCCATGCTGTGTCACCTGTATCAATTCTACAGGGCAACATGTTTCCTTCGCCGTCATCATACCAACATTCATTGGGATTACCAGTGTAGATTCCACTCGTTCCCCTTACGTATCCATCCATTCCATCATCTACATGTTGAGCAAATGCTTGCGACATTGCCCCAGTAGCTGCAATGGCGACTGCGGCCACAAGTATTAGAGCATACTTGTGGTTTTTAGAATTCATTGATCCTGAAAAAGTAGGTGGTTATATAAGGATTGAGATGTTTTAGGAAGAAGAAATGTAAATTATTATATTTTAGTATTTGATGATAATAACATAAAATGATAAAATCATGTTACTATTACTCAGTTAGGTTCAGGCTTGTGCGTGAATACTCAATATACTATTCGGATGTTGTTTTTTGAAGAAAAAGAATATTCCCAAGTTATCAATTTTTGAAACTTTCAAGACTAAACATAAAGAACTTACTGGAGAAGCAAAAAGACAGAGATCAATAATTTCACATTTAGTTACTTCAACTAGTTCTGCTGCAAAAACTAGGACTTCGATATCTAAAAGAATTGCAAAAGATCATGGAGTAGTTTGGAAAAATATCTATTCTGGAATTTTCCGAGATTTGGAAGAAGTTTTGGTTCCTCTTGGAATAGTAAAGGAAGAGGGCAGATTACCACTTAAACGTGGACCAAAAGCATTACAGGAAAAAGGAATTCCTTTTTATGAACTAACATTAGAGGGACTACTCATTTCACTTTCCCTCAAAGAAATTACTGATCGAAAAAAAATTTTAGAAAAATTCCTTTCAGAAGTTAACATAGAAGAAAAAGAATTTCATGACATTTTACAAAAATTGGGAAAGATTGCACCAAGATTCATTTGTTCCCTATTTGAAAAATATGCCATAACATATTGTGAAGGTAAGATAGATAGTCTACTCCCCTTAAACCTGATAAAAATTGGAAAAATTTCAAATGAATCTATAGTGATTCTAATAGAATTTCTTGAATCACATGCTAAAATGTCAAATACTGAAAAAGATAATATGATTTCCTTCCTAAAAAAAATTAGTTGAGATGATAATATTATTTCCATATCCTTTAATCATTTATCTGCTACAAACATTAAAATCATCTACAAGAGGAAATTATCAAAATGGGTTCTGGTTCCCAAAAGGTCTTTGCTTCTGTAAAATCCTATAGTAAAAAAGGCAAGTTACTACATAAAAGTGAATTTCAAACTTTAGCAGAATCTAGAGATTTGGATGAACTAATTACAAGAATTAAAAATACAGTATATGCTGATTCAGTTTCAAATATCTCAAAACCTTTTACTTCTGAAAAAATAGAGTCTGCCTTACGAAGTCATCTTGCAGATGTTCATTATTCTATAGCAAAAACTGGTGGGGGTTCTAGAGTTTTAGATGCATATTATGTCAAATTCATTATATCCAATTTGAAATTAATTCTAAAAGGAAGGGTATTAGGAAAATCTCAAGAAGAAATTGAACCTCATCTGAATCTACATGCAGAAGAATTGATCAAGCAGAGAGATATAATTCTAAAGGCTCTTGTTGCAAAAGATCTTGAAGAAACAGTCTCAAGTCTTAATACAACTATTTTTGGTGAAGATATAGCAAAGGCAGTAACGTTGTATAACGACAAAAAAAATATTCAGATATTTGACACTTATTTTGATAAAATTTTAGTTAGACAACTAAGTGCAGCATTACGAATTTCAGGTGATAAGGATCTTGCACGTCCCGTTGGTATGAATATTGACTTTTACAATTTACTTAGTATTCTCAGAGGAAAGTTCTGGGGATTAGATGAACAACAAATTCAAGATCTTATTGTGTCCCATACATCAAGTGCACCAAAAGATTTACTTGGAAGGATGATCGCTGCTGAGTCAGTAAAAGATGCTTTGAATGAACTTTCAAATACAAAATACAAAGATTTGATACCCCAAACAGAAAACGAAATTGACGCAATTTCAGAATTTGAACGAGCTTTTGAAATGGCAATTTACCAAAGTGCAAAAAATACTTTTACGAAAATGTTTAGTGGTGCAACTAGTGTAGGAATAACTCAGCTAACAGCATTTGAAGTACGAAACTTAGCTTCCATTGCTTTTGCAGTTGAACAAAAAATTCCTCCTCAAACTACAATGTCAAAAATAATCATCGAAGGTTAAACAATTATCCATTTTTTATTCGTTAATAGCATATTACAGAGCTAAAGATTATTACACCCCTCATTTTCATATTGTAACAATGCCTAAACTAAGATGTAGTGATTACGGCTTTGAGTGTGATTATGTTGCAGAATCACCAGAAGCAACCCAGGTTATTGAAGATTATGGGAAGCATTCTGAAGAGGTCCACGGAATAGAGTATTCAAAAGAATCATTGATGCAATTTATCCTCAGGCAAGGTTAGATACTAAAATACGAATTTATTATTTTTAATCGGTCCAGCTGGATTTTTCAAATATCATTTATCATAATTCGTAAATTTGAGTCATTACATTTATAACAAAAAATTCGTGGACTTAGGTAATTATGATTAATCTAGATAAGAAGGATGTAGAAGGTCCTCCAGTAACTTTTTCAAAAATTATTTGGAAAAGCAGTATTCTTGCAATGATATTTACTATCCCAGCTTTAGGAATTTTTCTTGGTATTTACTATGGGACTGGAAATCTTTTGGTAGGTGCATTAATTGGATTTGGAGTACACTTTGTAACACTAGCATTTTCTGGGAGAATATCAACTTGGCTTGTAAAAGTTTTGAGGTGATATTTTATGCATATTATTTTAGGTGATACATTATGATGGGAGATCGAGATTATAGACAACTAATAAAGAAAGCAATCGATTCTATAGGCAAAGACATAGAACCAAAAGTAGAAGACCCAAAGGATGCAAATACAATTTATCTTCATGAAGTTGTAAGATGTTTGAGACGTTCATACTATGACAGAACTGATCCTCTAGATTCCCAAAAAACTGGCTTTGGCAATATGATGAGTGGTCTTCTTCAGAAAATGAAATACGGAGGAGGAGAAGAGGAATTCGCAATAGAAGAAATCAAACTCAAGGGAAGGACAGATATGATCGTCGATGACGCAGTATTCATTTTTAGATCTGCAACTGAGCTTCCTGATGTTCCATTAGCTTCGGATATCTTGTTTCTTAATGCATGTCAATGGATTTTTAATAAAAATGAAGGATTAGTTGTTTATATCACACCTGATGGAAAAGAAGGATCTTTTTCACTCATCAAAGATAAAAAAATGTTTGAAGAAATTATTCGACGTGTAAGAGTTTTAAATGATCTTATAAAAGAAAAAAAAGTTCCAATAATTGAACCATCAAGAGAATGTTCATCATGTCAATATTATGAAAGATGTTACATTAAGCAAAAATTAGGACAACAAATTAACATTCATGAATTGTTTGGCCTAAAGAAACCAAAATAAAAATATTGAAAAGTAGTTTTTTGGTTTTACTACTCTAATGGTTCAGGGTGTCCTTTTCCACGAAGAGCAAAACACACTACTGCTAGTGCAATTGCCACACCGATTGCTGAACCAAATGCTGCTATGCTTGCTTCTGCCATTTCAAAAAAATCAAGTTTCTGCGTCATATATAACTTTGCCAATTTTTTTTGGCTTTATAGAAATTATCATAATTTTTGATTTTTATGATACTATTTTTGAGAGTAAAATACCTTATTTGCTCGTGAATGTTTTTTAAGAAAAATTATTTTGTAAATTCAAAGGTGATCTGATTTTGTCCACCACTAGTCATAGAGCTTAAATTGTAAAATGCCTCTCCCTTAATTTTCCATTGAGGAGTATTTTTAGTAAGGGTTACCCATAATTCTGGAGGATAGTCAGAATTTTTTATGGTAACTTTGTCTTTGAAAACAATTGTCTTTTCACTTAAGACAATAAAGTAGTTTGAGGTATCTAGCATCCCAGTTGGTTGTGTTCCAATTGCTTCTGATGATAGGCTAACATTGTTTTCATATAATTCGTATATAATTTGCTGGAGAATGACTGATTTGAAGTTTGGATTTGTCACTTTAAAATGAACTTCAATGACTGCTGCTCTATCGTTTATCTCTAAGATTGAAATATCTTCTAACTCAATTTCAAGAGGAAGGACTTGACGGATAGTTTTTGAAGTAGAAATTAGACTGCCTCCAGATACATCATCAATAAATATTGAGCCTGAAAATGCAAATATTCCTACAATTATTGCAAAAGCAGCAACAATTCCACCTACTACAATCTTAGAATTCAACAATTTCGTTACATCTATGACTATCTTAAATGTTGAGACAAAAAATGCTTATACTTATTTTTACTAATTGAGTCAATGCAATATTTCCAAGCAGTCAAGATTGGTAAGGAAAGAGCAAACAAATCTCAAATGGCTCTTTTCAATCTCGGTGGATTTGGAATGTTAACACTAACTACAAAAAAAGTGGATGGAAAATTTTTACCAGTAGGAGAAGAGGAATTTGTGGCAGTAATTCATACAGTAGATGGGTATGTTACGATTATAGTTGATGAAGATGGATATACTAAAGCACAGTCAAAACCATTAGAAAAAGCAGAAGCTATAGCCATATACAAAAAAGCTATTGATTCAGGAATAGCAGAATATGCAGAAAAACAGGTAACAATTTGGACAGAAAGTTATCCAACTGTTCAAAATGAATAATTAAAAAGAATTTGTTAGGGTATTATTATTTCAGTTCCCACAGAATATCCTTTGATTGCTTTTTCTAATGTTTTAAGATCTGCTTTCAAAATCCTAGTCTTGATTTTTGAGCGTTCAATTATTTTCAAAGCAACAATATCCATTAGATCGTAACTTCCTGCAACTGAATCCTCCCTAACAAGTAAGTTTCTTAGTTTCTTTAATTCAATTCTTCTAAATTTTTTTGCTTTTTTATTTTTATTGGGATCAGAGTCATAAATTCCATCTACATCAGTTGCGTTCAAAAATTCAGAGGCTTTAGTTTTTTCAGCAATTAATGCTGCAGTACCATTTGTGCTTTGACCAGGATGAAGTCCTCCAGCAACTACAATTAAACCACTATCTACTGCTCGACGTACTTCTGGAAGAGTTATTGGGGGATGTGGATAGGCTTTGTTTTTTAGTGCATAAATCAATAGTTTGGCATTAAGACGTGATACTTCAATTCCTAATTCGTCAAGTGTTGATTCATCAGCTCCAGATGATCTTGCATTAGAAATGTAATGTCTAGCAATATTTCCTCCTCCTGCCACAATTATAGGTTGACAAACTTTACTAATTTTTACAAGAAAGGTAGCATAATCTTTTAACAACTTTGTGTCATCAATACCGAAAATTTTTCCCGATAATTTGATTACAATTCTCTTTTTCATTATTTCAAACCACCAAGGATTGATTTTGCAGCAATTTCAACTTTTTTTCTGTTTTTTCGTGGGGTGTAAACTCTAAGAATATTCATAAAACCTGACATGGTTGAAACTAAAGGTATTTTTGATATTGGAATTAGTTCTGCTTTAATTCGGTTTCCTCCTCTTGATATCAGAATTATTGATTGAGATTCTTTTTTGGAGGGAGTTAATGGAATAGATGGAGTAACTGAGGTATCCACAAAGATTTCATTTTCAGTAACCTTTGATTTTTTAGATAATTCTTGTCGAATTTTACCCGGATGAATTTTATCGAGTCGGTTTGTACTAGTAAGAACTCTTTCAAAGACACATTTGAATAATTCACGGTTTTGATAATCTAAAGCATATTTTTTGGCTCTTTCTAGTTCAGGTGTGTATGTAGGAAGTGACACTAGTTTTTCTAAAACGAAGTCATCTGTAAGGCGAACATAATCCTCTAGATTTTGAGAAGAAAGGTTCAATTCATCATATGCTAACTCAAGCGATTCTATGAGCATTACTTCTGCTGCACGAACAGTTTTGTGGAAATAAACAGCTTTGAACATTTGATAACGTGAATGCATCATAGATTCAAATGAATAAAGTGCAGATTTATCCAATGCTAGTTTTTTCTGATGTACGTCAAGTGACTGAGTAATTCGTTTATGATCAATTTTTGCATGTTCTGCTCCTGTAAAGTAACCATCACGAAGAAGATAATCCATCATATCTGCGCTTAATACTCCAGAAATAATTTCATTCATGAATTGATATTTTGAATTTCCAAAAGCTAAATTTGTAATAAATTTTTTATTAAAACCAGATTTTGATATTAGATCACCTATTTCTGTTCTTAATATCAAGTCTTTACTAATATCTTCATGAGAAATTTTCTTTTTCCTTTGTAAAACTTCCTCAAAAAGATGAGAAAAAGGTCCATGGCCAATATCGTGTAAAAGTCCTGCTAGACGAAGATTGTCAATATCATCGTTATTGATTAGTCCTTTTTCTTTTAATGCTTGGGCTGCTTGCCCTGCAATGTGCATTACACCAAGTGAATGCTCGAATCTTGTATGTTGTGCACCTGGATAGACTAAATGAGCACCAGAAAGCTGTCTAATTCTACGTAATCGTTGAAAGATGGGATTATCAATTACTTTAATTTCAGCTCCACGAGCTCTAACAAAATCATGTATTGGATCAATAATGTCAAGAAATCTTTTTTTCATCGCCCAAATTTTTTTGAAAATATTTTCATAATAGATTGATGAACTTCTTCTTTTTTACCAGAGCCATTTACAATTCTCCAGTGTTTCTTTTTTGCTAAGATTCTATATGTTCTAGAAATTTTTTTAGAAAATTTTTGGTTCTTCTCAAATTTATCTCTCATTGATTTTTTTCTACGAAATGATTCTTTTTGTTGTACATCTAATACAATTACAAGATCAGCTTTTGGAAGGCCCACATCAAGATTTTCTAACCAATCAATCTTCATACCATTTGCTAATCCATACACCAAATTGGATTGATAGTATCTATTCATTATCAAAATCGAGTTTTTTGACTCAGCTTTTTTGATATCATCTAATTTTTCCCATCTATTTGCGGCTAACAGACAATGGATTACTTGCGGAGGAAATTTTCTTTTTCCACTTAGATAATTTTTAATTTCTTTACCTATATGGGTTGAATAATCTGGAAAACTGAAAACTCGCGTCTTTAGTTTTCTAGATCTTAATGCTTTTGCTAAAAGCTCTGATTGTGTTTTTTTTCCAGCTTGATCTCCACCTTCTATTACGATAATCATATTGAATTCGAGTTGAATTTGTGCAATTAAAAAGCTATCAAAATTTATAACTAAAATTAGCTCAATAAAAAAAATGGGCTTAGTAAGACATATGGCAAAGGAAGCTATGCGTGAAATTGGTAATAAATCAAGAGAATTCTATGAATTTGTACTTCCACCAGTTGATATGCAAATTGAAAATGGAAACTTGATTGTGACAGTTGATATTCCAGGATTTAAAAAAGATGACATAAAGTTGTCAATTCATGGAAATGTTTTGTCCATTAATGCTGAAAAAAAAGATAATGGAAACATTAATGAAATAATTTGTAAACAAAGACCAAACCTCATTGATAAAAAAATTAGATTGCCACTCAAAATAAAAGCAGGTGAAGAAAAAGTTGATTCTGCTAAATATGCTGATGGAGTTTTAACAATTAAAATTCCAGTGGAAACGAGTGGTAAGAAAATTCCAATAGACTAATCATAACTTTCTGAAAAATCCTGCAAAACCCATAATTATTGCAGAACTAATCATTCCAATTATTCCACCAATCTCATTTGTTGAATATAGTAAGACTGAACCAATGAATACTGCACCAGCAAAAACACTTCCTGATATCAGAACAATTGGACTTCTTTTTTCTGCTTTAGTTTTAATATCATCAAGGAATTTTTCTATGTCTGTTCCTAGAGAAAACGCAGCATCAATTGATTTTGCAAATTTCTTAAATGAATATTTTAATTCTTCAACATATGCTTCTTTGATAATTTGTTCATCTTCCAAAATTTGTTTCAAAACTTTAACAAATTTGAAATCAACGTTATGAGTTTTGTAAATTCCTTCTATTATAGAAGTCATTCTCATGTATAATGCCAGATGTTTTGGTAGCATAAACGGAAATTTACTCATTGTTTTATTTGCAAATTCTAGTAAAGCATCTACTTCCATTTCATCAGGTTTTTGTCCATGCATTGCTCGAATTGAGAGCTCTATTGCTTTTTCAATGACTTTACGGTTGTAATCTGGTGTTAGCATTCCAAGATCATCCATTGCATTGACTGTTCTTGATGGATCTTTTTCAATGAGGGCTAGATATAATCGAACGAGTCGTAATCTTGTTGATTCATCTATCCTACCAACCATCCCATAGTCATATAGAATTAGTGAACCATCATCTGCAACTGAAATATTTCCTGGATGGGGATCAGCATGAAAGATAGAATTTCGAAGCAACATTGTAAAAAAGACCTTGTGAACGTCAATCACCAGTTTTTTTCTATCAATTCCCTTCGCATCTAGTGCTTCAATATTTGTAATTTTTATGCCTGGTACATATTCCATAGTAAGAACGCTTTTTGTGGAATAATCATCATAAACCGAAGGCACTATGACATTTTTATGATGGGCGATATTCTTTTTTATTTTTTTTAGGTTTGAAGATTCTTGAGTATAATCCATTTCTTCATGAATTGTTTCAATGAATTGTGTAAGCATGCCACGAGCAGAAAATCGAAGATTTGGATCCACAAATTTCAGAGCAAGAGGAAGAATCTTTTTGAGAACCATTAGATCTTGTTCAACTGCTTTCTCAATTCCTGGTCGTTTAACTTTTATAACAACTTCTTGATTACGAATTTTTGCACGATAGACTTGGCCTAAAGATGCACCTGAAAGAGCATTTTGATCAAGTGAATCAAATTTTTCAGTAATTGGTCCTAATTCATTTTCAATTATTGGTTTAATTTTTTCAAATGGTGCAGGAGGAACATCATCCTGTAGTTTTGCAAGCTCTTCCATGTATGGTTTAGGTAAAATATCGGCTCGTGATGAAAGCCATTGACCAAGCTTAATGTAAACGGGTCCTAATGATATGAAAGTGTTTAGAACTCTTCTTGCATTTTTTCTATATTTTTCAACATCAACATTTTTTCCTTCACTCTTAACCCAATTTCTTCTATCTTTTCTTAATGCTATAACAGAAGGAAAGAGTTTGAAGAGTACCTTGATAGTTCGTAGAGTAGACATAAGGCTAGCTTATTGAAGATTTTTTATTTTTTTAGTTAAAGCGAAACCTAGATAACCAAAAACTAATGAAGAAAGCAAACCTAAAACTGTTGAATTCCGTTTTGAAAATATTGAATTGTTTTGTTTTTTGTAAATGTAAGATGCAACTTTACTACCACCAAGAGCTGCACTAGCTAAACCAATCAAAACTTCTGGTGTATCAAAAACCAAATGACCTAAAGGGTTTTTTCTAGGATCAAATTTGTCCATGTGAACAAGGAATTTGTCTTCATATTCACGAATGTGTAAGTTGCCATAGCGAAACTGTTTTTTTGCTCCATTTTTATTTCCCAGTGTAGTTTCTTCTGCTCTTTCTAACATAAAATG
>CAWTZT010000124.1:0-19559 GCA_963919845.1 Thaumarchaeota archaeon CSP1-1 | reverse complement strand
GATTCAGTCATTGGGATAGTAGGTAGTTTATATTTTTCAATATCAGTTGCCCAAACTCCTAACCATTTTGCATCAGGTACAGTTAATTCTCTTAGATGGGCAGCATTTGCTGAACCAGATTTAATGACCATTGCTATGTGCTCGCCATAAACATCACCGTCAGTTAAAATAACGACGGGCAAACCCATTTCATCATGCAATCTTTTTAGTAGGTTTCGTGTTGAACGTGGAGCTTGACCTGCAGTGTCTACGATTATTGCTTTAAATTTTTTATGAACTTTTTCTTCCACAAATCGTGTAAACAAACCTCCTTTTTCTATGGCAATTACTAATTCTGCACTAGTGTCTACCAATTCTGCAGTACTCAAACTGGGACCAATCAAGTAGCCATCAGGATGATCCGATAGATTTGTTCTTCTTCCCTCATATCCGGGAACGGTATATTCAATAGTCAAATCACCAAAAACGCTGCTTCTTTCTTCAGGAAAAATACGTAAATCTTCTCGCGGTCTTGTTAATACAGCCTCCAAGTCCACGATGATATTATCAGATTCTGATTGATCCTCAAAATCAACAGAAAAAGCTTGAGAAGAATAATAGATATCTCTGAGAGTAGATGATTTTTTTTCTTTAACTAATCTACTTGCAAAAAATGCTAGCCATATCATTTGTGTAAAGGAACGAAGCTGTGACATATTTCTAGAACTGCGTAAACTAGAATTGTTTCCAAGTATGTATTGTCTCGATTTCTTGTCATAAACAATATTGCTAACAGATCTGCTCGGTACAGAAAATTTTGGAAATTGTCCATTTTCAATGTCAGTATACACCTCATCACCTTTACTTTTTAATAGATTAACAAGAGATTTCCATTTCTCTTCAGAAGCCTTGGTTGATGATTTAGGCTTCTGTTTCGACAACCTTTACCTCCTCTAGCATTTTTTGATAATTGAGTTGTTTCTTCCTTCCAGAAAGTTCTGTGCAGAATTGTGCAATCAACGGAATATATTTTGAATAAAGGTTTGCACGTTTTTTTGCCATTTCTGCTTGTCCTTTTTTAGACATGTATGAAGATAACTTTCTTGACAAAAATTGTAATGCAAGTCTTAGTTCTCTCTCTATTTCAGGTCGATCAGCCACATTTTCTTTTCCTACCGTCTTATATGGAATTCTAGTTGAACAAATATGGGATACAATGACTAAAGGAGGATCATTTTTTACTTTGTATCGACCCCAATCAGTATCATTTACGACTTTTAAGACAACATCACTACCTTCATCATAAAGAAGTGGGATTCTATTTGCGAATCTGTAAACGTTTGGACCGTTTGATGGAATTTCTCCTCCGTATGCAATTCCCATCTCAATTACGAAAGGAAACCCAGAGTATGCCGAGGCTCTTCGTTGTACTACAGCTAAAAAGTCTGGATTAAAAAAACTTTTAATTCCTTTTTCAAAAGGTGTTTCTCCTAATGGAGCCAGACAACTTGGATCAGGAGACAAAAAGTCAGTATATTTTTGCAGAGAATCACTGAGCTTAACAAGTTCTTGATTAGTCATCGTTCCTAGTCTTTTTTCTGGTTTAAAACCAGCAAAATTTACAAACTTTTCTGCAGTTGTTCGACCAACTCTTTGGAATCGTTTTGTAAGAAATGTAACCAACATTTCTCCTTGAACAGTATTTGTTAGTTGTTTATAGTAATCACTTTCAGGATCCATATCAATATCAAATGATTTTGATTCTCCAAAATCCCAGTAAGTCAATTTTTTATTTGCTACATCAATGGAATCAATGCGAATTTTGCTTAGCTTTTCAAAGTCCATTTTTAAAAAGGACATCGTTGCTAATACAACTCTAACTGGTCTTGTTAGAGTTGACCATTTTCTTTTTGTTTTTTCCATAATTCCATCAAAGTTTAGATCCTTTTTTTTCAAACCTAGCTCTGATCTAACCTTTTCTATAGTTTTATTATCAACAGTTGGAATCTGAAATTCTGAATCCCGTGACATTCGTTTAATTGTTTCAACATCGATTCCATATGGATGTGGACGTATGATTGAAGGTGGGGGCGGCATAGTTCGTACAATTTTTGTATATCGAAATTTTTCTCCTTTGGGATCATCAAAAGTGATAGTAGCATAAGGTGTGATCAAAGATGTTTGATAAACATAATCTCTAATTTTTGATCCTGCCTTGGAATAATCACCCTCAAGGGTAATACTCACAGACAAACCAGTTTTTGAAACTTCCTTTGTTTGGTGTTTAAGAACTATTGGTTTGTTTTTTTGTATATCTAATAATAATTCATATTCATCTTGTGTTTGTCCGTCGTAGGAACTTTTCACATTTACTGGTTTGTTAGTTGTAATTTGTCCATAAAGAATGGCCATAGTAGCTCCAAGTCCAAACATTCCTCGTGTCTGCTTTAGTCCAAATTTTGAACCATATAATACAGTTCCAAAGGCTAATGGGACATATTTGGATTCAATACCTGGCCCATTATCTTTTACAGTGAGTATGTATGGTTTAGGATCAGGTTTTTCGGGATCTACTGCCTTAATAGATAAATGTACATCAGGTAAAATTCCCTTTTGATCACATGCATCAAGAGAATTTTCAATAAATTCTCTAACAGCAGTATATAATGACCTAGTGGGATTGCTAAATCCTGCTAAATCACGATTTCTATAAAAAAATTCACTAGGTGAAATTTGATTAAATGATTCTTCGTTAGAAGACATTTTGATCTTCCCACAATTTCATTCGTTCTTGTTTGTTTCTTCTTCGTGCAGCTTCAAGTTTGCCGTAAACAGAACCGTGCATGCTACCGCTAGAAAGATCAACTATTGCTCCAACAGCAAGTTTTAGTTGATCTGGTGAACCAATTATAGAAACTGTATTTCCATATACAGAAATATTTCCCCCGGTTAAATGTTCCATGTTTATCCTCGCCTTACCACCTTCTCCAATTATTCTCCCTTTTATCCTTTCAATTTGTGCAGGAGATTTTCCTGCAAACTCCTTCAAATTTATTACGTGTAATGTATTTTCACCTTTTAGTAATCTCATTGCGTTTTCTGGAGAAAAACCACGACCAATTGCAGTAACAATTTCCATAGCTTTGAATGGTTGAATATCTTCAATTTTTCCTGTTCCACTGATTAGAGTTTCTCCGGTTTCACTATCAATTTCTAATTTTACTAAACAGGTTTTTTCAATTTCTGATTTTACCATGCCTGATTTACCAATAAGAACACCAATCCGATCATTGGGAATTCTAATTAATTTTTCAAAACTCATTTCATTACCTTAACTATTACATCTAAGGGATTTTGAACAGTCAATCCTCGCTTAGCGAAGAAATTTGATATATTATTAATGTCTCTTTCAAGAAATTTTTCTGCATTTGGATGTTGACGAAGAACAGCTGAACCAAGATCGAATAAAATTAAACCTTTATCGGTTTTGAAAATGTTATATTCAGAAAAATCAGCATGGATCAATTTTGCCTCTTTGTATAGTCTTTCAATGATAGATATGGTCGATTGGTAATCCTTCTCATCGATTTCAGATTCAACTAATGTTTTTGCTGGAATGCCATTATTTCCAACAAATTCCATTACTAGAACATTTTTCGATACGTGAATTGGTCTAACAACAGGTAAACCACAGTCAAAACATCGATTCAAATTTGTAAATTCTTTTTTTGCCCATAAATATACCAAGTTTCTAGTTCCTTTTTTTATCCTTGAAAATCTTGGATCACCTAAAATATATTGTGCACGTTTTTTGAAATTTGAAGTAGACACAAGATATACTTTGAGGGCAATATCTTTTCCAGCATCATCTACTGCCCAAAATACTACAGATTCCTTTCCAGCTTTGATTGTTCCGTTGATATATGAGATAACTTTGGATTTAATCAAATCATATAAAGTGAAAATTGTTGATTTGTCAAGAACTTCATTAATAACTTTGTTTCCTTTAAATCCATCAGGAAGTGTCTTACGTTTTGATTTAGTAAATAGCTCTGAATCAATTTTTGATTCTATTTTTTTTTCTAAATTTGACCTAGTCATAAGTAAAATTCTTACCGTTCTAGAATATTCTCTTTAAATTTAGAAATCTTTAGGTATATGATCATTTTGTTTTAACCAGTCAACTTGACCAAGTGTAAATCTTGTTCTTCCTGTAAACGAATTTCTTTTAATTCACTTTCATTTAGGACTTTTCTTTTTCCCACAAAAAAGCTTGGATAGTTTTGTATATAATTGTGGTGCTTTAAATTTTGAATACAATAAGAAATGGAACACCGTCAATTTCTTTTACACCACTATGTAAACCAATGCCTAAGCTTGTTGATAGTAAAATTGTTTCTTTTCCAACCATGTTTATTGTTGAAGATTTTTTTAAAAGTTCTTCTGCTTCTTCTTTTTCAACCATTCTTTCTCCATAACAACTTTTGCTAATATTTACATTGTAATTATCTTTAACAATATTTTTTCCTAGTAATGAAGCATCACAGATGTTTAACATAACATTACTTTGATGATTAGTTACACGTACAGAAAAAAGCATTATGCGTATTTACCCTTCATTGTCGACTTTGCACCACAAGCTTCACAAATTAGAAAAGGAATTCTTTTTTCTTTTTCAATTCTAGTATCAGGACTTTTGCAGGTTGGACATTCAACGTAGTCTTTTTTATAAATCTGAAATAATCGTGTAAAATCATCAGGATCTCTTTTACCAACAAATATGGCTTTATCACCAACTCTCTCTGCAGGAACAGCAAATTCCTTGGATAAAAATTGCAGCACTTTCTCAGGATCTCTACGGAATAATTTAGGAAACTCTGAAAAATTTCTCAAAAAAGTCCTTTGACCTTCCCACATAACATCAACCGGTGGTAATTCAAATCTGGTTTTGGAACCTTTTTTTTCTTCAGATAAATTTGACTGAACTCGTTTCAAAAGTTTTTCATATTCAGTTTTTACCATTTAAAAAATAACATAGTTGTACCCTATATGGGTTTAGTGTGGAAAAAGAAAACGTGGCTTAAAGTTCAACTTTACCTATTCGGAAAACATTAGTTCCACAATTTGGACAGATGCCTTTTGCAGCAGGTCGTCCGTTCTTCAATGTAACTTTTTTGGGATTATTCATCTCCACTTTTTTTCTGCATTTTACACAATATGCGGTTACCATTCTAAGAAAATTCCTACATGGTTCTATTTAGGAAGAAGCTGTGAAATTTATTTAACTATAGACTAGATGTGTGTAAATTTTTTAAACCTAAATGAAACTAACTAATAATTATTTTAAGTTAAAATAGAAAATTTTTAGTATTTTTTATTATATTCAAATTATAACCAAAAATTTATTATTTTTTGATTCAATTAGTTAGATTCTATGATCCATTAGTTAGGTATAAACCTGAAATATCTTAATGATGTTTAATGGCAACAAAAAAAGGAATTATCTTTACTATTGGGATTCTTGTTGCCATAACAGCTTCAAGCTTTCTTATCTGGATAATTCCTCAAAATAATCAAAATATTTTTGTTGTTTCTGATTTCGAAACTTATCTCGATAATGTCAAAGAGATTCATGACACTTTACTTTTAGAAATAGAAGAAGATTTTCAAAAAATGTTAAATAATGAAATTTCTCCAGATGATTACATCATAATTGCTGAAATGACATCATCACAGATTAATTCTGAAATAATTCAAATTGTAGGAAGTGATCCTCCAGAAGAATGGTATGATAGTTATTTCAATTATATTGAAGCATTAAAAAAATCCAATTCCTACCTAAGAGAAACAATTGTAGTTGCCAATATAATAAAAAATGATGGTAATGAAGAAAAAATTAAAGAATTGCTAGAAACTATTAATGGTTTTAGAATGGATTCAAAATCACTTTCTTTAGCATCAGATGAAGTAAGACCCTAACACTATTGATTATTACCTAAAAATAATATTTTTAAAAGTAGGAAATCGTTAAAAGGTTACTTTGTGATAATGTAAAGTATGTCTCAGAACACTGAAAAGTTAAAAAATGACCTTAAGGCTAGTACAGCAAAAAAATTACTAGTTATTTGTGTTGATAGAGACAATGATTTAGGAGAAAAAACAGGAATTAAAACTCCCGTAATAGGAAGAAATTCATGTATAGATGCTGCTCAAAGACTAGCATTAGAAGATCCCGAAGATGCTGACTCAAACTCAATTTTTTATGCAGTCAAGACATACGAAGATTTGGTTAGTAAGGGTTACAATGTAGAAATCATTACTGTTGCAGGAGTAGAAAATCGAGGTGTCCAAGCTGATGAAAAAATTATTACAGAAATTCGTCAAGTCTTAGAAAAGTTTTCTGCAAACGGTGCAGTAATTGTTTCAGATGGTGAAGATGATGAAAGTGTCATACCGATTATACAAAATGTACTTCCAGTGGTTTCAGTACAAAGAGTTGTAATGAAAGTTAGTAGAAGTGTTGAATATTCGTATGCTGTCTTTGGAAAATATTTGAAAATGATAGCTTACGATTCAAAGTATTCCAAATTCTTTTTGGGAGTTCCAGGAATATTACTTTTGATTGGAGGAATTGCAAGTGTATTTGGATTTACAGGAGAAATTTTTGCAGTCTTAATCAGTATACTTGGTGGAGCATTTCTCATAAGAGCGTTTGATATTGATAAAGCATGGACTAGTTGGACCAAACCAACTCCAGCAGGATTAATCAGAAGTTTTACAATGATTACAGGAGGAATTATTGTATTAACATCCATTCCATCCGGTATAGCTTCAGTTAACGCCAATTTAATTCCCGTAGATGCTACTCTTCTTGTAATCATATCAAACCAGATCATAATTGGACAGTTTGTAGCAGGTGCTCTTCCATTTTGGTGGATTGGATTAGGTGCAATTTTTGGAGGTATTTTACTTAGTAATTGGATGAAAGGAAGTTTGAGAGCAATTACTGATGTCTTAAGAATAGTTGTCTTGATAGCGTTGTATCCAACTATATTTCAATTCAGCAACATCTTGATACATGATGAAAGTCCTTTTACTCTAATATTACCTCTACTTGCAGGTCTTGGTGTTACGTTGATATCTGTAACAGTCCTTTTTCGAAAATATAGAAAGAAAAAGGGTGGAGAGGTATTATCAGAATAAAAGAATGCTTACTCTAAATAATTAAAAGATTTCATCAATTATAGAATTTGTTTGGCAATAACACTGATATCTATAAGTAGATTTTCCATTAATAAGATATGGATGTGATTAAAGATTAAAGGTATGAAAGATGTAATGCTTCATTTATCAGGACTCTATAAAGTATATTCTAAAAAATTAGAAAAAGAAATTCTTAATGGAGACATGCCAAACCATTTAGCATTAATTTTAGATGGAAACAGAAGATGGGCAAAAAAAAACCTAATCATAAAAAATATTGGGCATTGGAGAGGAGCAGATGCAGTTGAAAATCTTCTAGATTGGTGTGAGGAATTTGACATCAAAATTATTACTTTGTATGCACTTTCAGCAGAAAATCTAGAAAGAAAAGATAAGGAATTAGAATATTTGTTTGATTTAATTAAAATTAGACTAGAAAAATTATACAATGATCCAAGAATTCATAGAAATAAGATGAGGGTTAAGGCAATTGGAAGAATAGAACTACTGCCAGAATCGATAAAAGAGGTGATACACCGTCTTGATGAACTCACCAAAAATTACAATGAACATTTTCTGAATATTGCTATAGCTTATGGCGGGCAAGATGAATTAGTAGATGCAGTAAAAAAAATTGGGGATAAAGTAAAACAGGGAAGATTAAAAATTGACGATATTAACAAACAAGAAATAGAATCAAATCTTTACACCTCACATTTACCACAGTCATCGCCAGACTTGATTCTTCGTACATCAGGAGAAAAAAGGTTAAGTGGATTTCTAATGTGGCAAAGTGCTTATAGTGAATTAGTTTTTATGGATATTTTATGGCCAGAATTTCGAAAAATAGATTTGATGCGTGCAATACGAACTTTTCAAAAACGAAAAAGAAGATTAGGTAAGTAACAATAAAGAACTAGCCATCATCAAAAGTATTCAAATGATTGAAGAAAGATCTGCAGGAGTTGTAATATTTAGGAAAAGTGAAAAAGGAATTCATTTTTTATTATTAAATTATCCAACTGGTCATTGGGATTTTGTAAAAGGAAAAATAGAAACTGAAGAATCAACAAAAAAAACAGCAGTCAGAGAAACTAAAGAAGAAACTGGAATTACAGATTTAGAATTTATAGACGATTTTGAAGAAAAAATTGAATATAATTTTCAATATGATGGTAAATTAATACACAAACAAGTATTATTTTTTCTTGCTGAAACTAAAACCAAGGAAGTAAATGTCTCGATTGAACATACTGATTATATTTGGCTAGATTATGAGAAAGCTGTAAAAAAAATTACTTATCAAAATGCAAGGAATGTATTATCAAAAGCACAGAATTTACTCATTAAAGCTAAGTTGTTGTAATTGTTTAGCAACCTTCACAGGGTTTTTAGAATTAAGAATTGTTCTACCTACAATTAAAAAATCAGTTCCGGATGTGAGAACTTTTTTAACATTGCCACCTTGAACTCCAATTCCAGGAGAATAAATATCTAATTTCTTATTGATTTTTTTCTTACAATATTCGATTATTTCTGGAAATGTTGCACCAACAATAACTCCATCTACTTTTTGAGAGATTGACCAGTCTAAAAATAATTGATAGAGATGCATTTGTTTTGTTGTTTTTCCATGTTTAAGATTAATTTCATAAGACAGTTTTGCTTCAGGTGCACTCATGTGACAGAGGGTAATTATGCCCTTGTTTTTTTCATGTACAATCTTTGTAAGTTGTTTTAAACTATCTTTCCCCATTATAGGATTTACTATTACAGCATCAAATCCCATTTTCCACAATGTTTCTACAGCAATTTTATTTGTATTTGTAATATCATTTAGTTTTATGTCTGCAATTGATTGAAGTCCATATCTATGAGCATGATGGTTAATCTTTGATATTTCTTTAATTCCGAGTGGCAATAAAACATGGAAATTGAGCTTTATACCACACAAATAATTGTGAAGTGTTGTGATATTTTTGAGAGTTATGGATTGTAATTTGGTAGAGAATTTATTATAATCGTTAGCAAGAATTACTTTACCCTTTTTTTTAGCAGTTTGTTTAATTCTAGTTTTGAAGTTGGCCATAATTGACCAATGGATGACTGTCTTTTAATTTTATTATTTTGATGTATGAATATCCATGCTCTCCTGGATCATCAACAAAAGTTGGAGATACGCCATTATTCATAGAGTATTTTAGATATGGTTTTCTTGGACATTCATCTAAAACCACATGGCAGAAATAGGATGCACCATCTTCATTAAAGTTCATGAATACACCCATTAACCACTTTCCATTATAGGGAAAGGAAAATAGTGGGAAAGGTGATTCTTCAAAACCATAACTCAATTTTGCAAGGCTAGCCAAATCCTCAAGTTCAATCGGATGATATTTGTCACCAGAATCCCCATTATCACCTTTAAGATTGTCAGGAAGGGATTTTATTTTCACTATGGGTGAATACAATCTAGAATTATCATATGTGGAATCTACTACAGAGGAATGTTCTTTTCCATTTTTGAAACCATAACATAGGTAATGACCTTTGATATCAACAGGCGTATAGTAAATAATTGGCTTTTCTTTGAGAATATCCATCTGTACAGATAGAACTTCTTTTCCTTCATGTTTATGCATAAATGATACACGTGGTGCTCTCTCCAAAGCACAAACTAGTCGTGAAAATTCTTGAGGGGAATCAACCTGGATATAACTTGGTAATTTATCCACGAATTTTATGATCATATAACTAAATTAAATCCTTGTGTTGTAATTGAATTCTGTATCAATAACATCACAAGGAATGAGACTAAACTTGAGTTCGTCTATCTATTACATCGTGAATGGAAGGACCTGTTCCTATGAGTGTAACTGGAACATTTAATTTTTCTTCTATATTCTTTATGAAAGATTTTGCATCGGCATTAAGAGAATCATATGAAGTTTTTTGTGCACAGTCTGGAAAAATTACATCTAATTTAGTAATAGCTATTTGGGTTGCGCTATTGAGCATAACAGAACGCTTAGCCAACTCATAGTTGAACTCTGCTGCACGCCTAGTACGACCTGTAACTGTGCCTACTTCAGCCCATCCCTTCTTATTAGTTTCCTCAGGCGTAAGTTCGTTATCCATAGGTCCTGTGCCTACTCGAGTTACAAATGATTTGAATATCACAATTACTTCATCAACTCTTTTTGGTCCCAATCCTACATCTGAACATATTGCTGAAGCAGTAACGTCTTTAGAAGTTACAAAAGGATAGGTTCCATGCCAAAGTGAAAGATGTGTTCCTTGAGTACCTTCCACTAACACATTCTGATTTGAATTAATAGCTTCGTTAATTGCATTAGGAACGTCTTCTAGGTAGGATGAAAGTGAATCTATATCCTTTGCTAACTTTAATGTCCTCATAGCCCTTTCAGCATTAGCAGGACCTGTTCCAGAACCAGTACTACCTATTTTTTCTTTTAATCTTCCTTTAGAATCCTGATTAAGATGAATATCTTCAATAATTCCACAATTTCTGTCCACGAAAGCACGTTTTGAAACTCCAAACTCTTTTATTTCTTTTAATAATACCTTTGGGTTTACAACTACTCCAGGACCAATCATTACTTTAGAATTTTTATTTAAAAAACCACTAGGTAACATTCGAATTTTGTATATTTTTTTACCATCAATTACTGTGTGACCGGCATTTGGTCCAGCACCTCCTCTAACTATGATAGAATAATTATCATGCAACGCAAGGTAAGAAATTATCTTTCCTTTTCCCTCATCTCCAAAGAATCCACCAACTACAACTGTTGAAGGCATACACGTCACATCCTGAAGACGATATATTTAAGCTACATTATCACAAACCATTTTAATAGTCAGTTTTTGACGATTTGTATTATTGTCTGAACCAAACTATGCAGGAAATATAATCATAATTTTAGCTAATCTTCCTGACTTTCTTCGAACTCCTATTTTAAAAAAAAGAATGCTGGAATTTTTTTCAATGACTGAAACTGAACAAGATGAAATTATCAATAATGCTTTAGATGCTGGACCTACGGTTCCATTTCCAAATTTTTCAAAACTATTCAAGACTTGGCTTGAAGTGTTAACAACTATGTCAGAAGATCAAAGAAATTTAATGTTTTTAAAATATTTCAATGCAATTACAAATACTCCAGAAAAATTAATCAACTTTAATCTAGATGGCATATATGAGATTTTTAGTTCACTTGATAATGATAAAAAAAATGTTATCACAAAAACTTTAAAAAATGTAATTTTTAGACTGGAAGCAGAACAGATAAGGAAACTGAAGTTAATTATTCCTGAAAAGTCTAAAATGGAATTTGGTATCTAAGATGCTTCATCAGGCCTTCTATTGTCTTCATTACTAAAGTCAATTACATCCCCTTCGGGGGTCCTAACTCCAACGAATATTTGCTCATGTTTCTTGAGTATCTTTCTATGATCTGACACTGACATATCTAATCGCATTTCATTCATTACCATTGTCCTATTTTCTTTCCATTCAGCCCAGCATTTATTACAACATGGATAAAGTGAGGCTTTTGGGTCAAGCTCTTCTTCATCAGGAATAGAATTTTTACATTTGGTACATGTTTTAGGCATATTTTTACAAGATGATATATGCATAATTTATTTTTATGTCTACCCAAACCAATAATACATAATTATAACTAAATAATTTATGAAAATTAAATGCCCAAAATGTAAAGAAAGAGCAGAGCTTGCGCCTGATTTTTCGTTTGTAAAATGTGAAAATTGTAACCTTGACATAAGTTATGGAGAATATGTAAAGCTAGTTGCACATAATGATTCTACTTATTCTGATATATTGGGAGATTATACAGGTAGTACTGAAGGCGAATCAGCTGGAACCTTGGACGATTGGGATAAGAATGATAAATGATTCATCAAGTTAAAATAATTAACCTAAAAGGATATTGTGATAATTGGAATTTCTTCTAGAAAATATATTAAATTTAATTGGATTTACGGTAGGACTTGTTATTGGAATCTTTTCTTATATTGGTTTCAAAAACACTGGAAGTGCAACTCTTTTTAGGTTAACAATTGCTTTTTTCTCAATTAGTGTTGGTTTTTTTGTAATATGGATTGGTTACACGGCAGAAGATTTTGTAATTCACGCGGGAGAAATTGAACGTTGGGTACAAACACTTGGGATAGGAATCCAAACTGTAGGCTACTTTTTTATTGCTTTTTCACATAGCATTAAATCATTTTTCCCAAAATCACGCTACTTTAGATCTGTTGGCATTATCCCGTTATTTTTGATCTCTGCAGTTCACATTGAACATATTTTGAGATCTGTATCGTTTATTCTTTTAGTTTATGGTGCGATTGAAACCATTCTTTCTTATATTGAAGGAAAGAAGAAAGGAACTATTTTTGTTGCTTTGGGTTTATCATTACTTGCCTTAGGAGAATTCCTAGGGTGGTATTCGTTTGTTTTTCCTGAATCTATTATTTACAATGTTTCTATAATAATAAAAATTTCTGGTCTGCTTTCATTATTTTTCCCAGTAAGTAAGATACCATTAACTAAAATTAAATTCGATAAAGAATTCTAAAAATAGTTAATTTTTACTTCGATAAAAACGTGAATTTGCTGGGATTAAAGGAGACAGATTACATTGTCAATTTCTTTTATCTTCTTAGTATATGGAACAATATCTAGTAACTATCATAGCATGTCTATGTTTGAACTTGGAGGGAGATCAGGTGTCTGCATATAGAACTCATATGAAGATTATAGGGGATATTTTATCAACAACACGTGATGATGTTGATTCTCCTGAAGGGGCAAGCGTTACTTATTTGATTAGAAAGGCAAATGTTTCTCATGTAAGAATTTCTAAAATTTTGAACAATTTAGTTTCTCAAGGACTAATTCAACAGGTTGATTCGAAAGGTGCTTGCAGATATTTTATTAGTTCTTCTGGACGAGAATTTCTAGTAGCTTATCACACTTTCAGTAAATTTGCAGAAAATTTTGGTTTAATCATTTAATCATTAGTTTCTTCAAAAGCATCGTCATCATCAAATTCATCCTCAAAATCATTATCTTCAAAATCAGATGGAGTACTTTTTATCATCTTATCTTTATTTGAAAAACCAGATTATTATTAATGATACCATTTCATGAATTAGATGTTGAAGGTTTCATGTGATACAAAAGGAGTTGAGATTGCTGTAAAAACTTTACAGAATGGTGGAATAGTTGTTTTTCCAACAGATACTGTGTATGGAATAGGGTGTGATCCATATAATGCAGACGCTATCAAAACAATTTATAAAATAAAAAAAAGGGATGATTCTAAATTATTTCCAGTTTTGGGTTATTCTAGAGAAGAACTTGAAAAAATTGTAGAGTTTGATGATAAATCAAAAAAAATTGCTGACAAATTTTGGCCAGGTCAGGTTACTCTGCTATTAAAAATAAAAGATGAAAAAATTAAAAAATCACTCAATCTAGAAGAAAAAATTGCAGTACGGATTCCTAAAAATAGATGTATTATGTCTTTATTAAAAAATTGTAAATTACTAGTAGGAACTAGTGCTAATATTTCTGGAACTTCATCCTTTAAAGATCCTAGTGAGTGTAGAAACAATATCACTGGTTATGATGTGTTTATAGATGATGGGATAATTCAGAGTTCTGGTGAATCAACAGTAGTTGAAATTGATGACGGAATAAAGATACTAAGAGAAGGTGTTGTATCAAAGGAATCAATTTTAGAAATAGAATGAATCTAATTATTACTTGTCCACGACATTTTGAAAACGAGACATTAGAAGAAATTAAAGGAATTTTGAATGAAATGGGAGATGCTAACCCTATTATTTCGATTACAGAAATGCCTGGGATTCTAACTATTAGTACAAAAATAAATGAATTAGAAGTGATAAAGAGCATTCAGGAGAAGATTTTAGATGAACCTTGGAGGATTAGATATTGCCTAAGAATAATTCCTATTCAAAGTACAGTAACTACTAATCTAGAAGATATCCGAAAAGAGATTCGAAAACTTATAGGAGTTATCAATTCTGATGAAACCTACAGGATAACTATAGAAAAAAGAAATTTTAATATTTCAAAAAATGAAATCATAAAAGAAATTGCTAATTATTTAACGAATAAGGTTTCTTTAGAAGATCCTGATTGGATCATTTTAATTGAAATCATAGGAATTACAACTGGCTTAGCTGTATTACGTAAAGAGTCTATAGTTAGTGTAGAAAAAATGAAGCGTTCTATATCAAGTTAAAATCGCTGCTTTTTCAGTGAGCAAATCTTCTAATGGAGTTTTTGTCGTTATTGCATCTAAATGTTGATTTGTAATCTTAAAAAAATTTTTCAATAAATCATAATTATCTGCTGAAAAAGGTTTTGAATTTAAGAATTGTTGAATATGTTGATAAAGAGCATTTAGAGAAAGTTTTCTACCAATTGCAATAATGAAAAAGATTTTGGTTCTTTTTATCCCTATTCTTTCTAATGCATAAGAAATTTGAGTTGTGCCAGCAAATCTCATGATAATGTCCGTTTCAAGTTTTTTTGAAAGTAAAGTATTATTTTTTTTTGAACCTAATGATATCGCGATTATTTTTTTTGCATGTGTTTTACTTAAAATATAGTCTGAAGAAATGCCTTGTAAAACCAAATTTGGAAATTTTTTCCTAAGATCTTCTAAAAATTTAATCCCAAAATTGTGATCAATTTTAATTTTAAATAATTCAATTATCGATGAAGAAATTTTGAATTGAATTCTGCTATTTGTACCACCATGTATAATCGGTATTATGGAAACAACATCATTAGTTTTTAATTTAGTTTGAACTCCATTAAGAGCAGACGATTCTACTCCATTCACGGCTACAAGTGTGTTATTCAAGTCCAAATCAGGAGTATTCTTTGGTTTTTTTTCAAGGAGAATATTCAAAAGTTTTTGTATTGTAAGATCATTTTCGTTAATTTTAATAATATCAGAAACAAAGGATTTTTTTGCGCCACCAAGGAGTTTTACTGTAATCAATTTTTAGCTCAAAAATTTAACAAATTTATTCTTACATACAAATTTTATGGAGTTTTTTGCTGTTCTGTAGAAGCATTATTTTCTTCGTTGGTTTGCTCTTGATTCTTTTCATTAGATTGATTCTCATTAAGCGTTTTTGTCTCAACTTCTTCAACATGTTCTTTTAATTGACTTGCAATTTTTCTCTCATTTTCAGTTTTTTCTCTGATTTCACGTTTGATGATTTTTGTAATATAACCAGCTAATTTGTTTTTTAGTTGTTTTGAACGAATTATAGAAATTTTATTCAAGATTTTTTTATTTTCTAGAAAATCCACTCCAAAGTCGTCTTTGTAATCCTGTAGAATTTCCTTTGAAATTCGTTTTATTCTGTCCACAAACCGGGTAATTTGTGTGGGTATTTTATACCTATATTCCTAGATAATTCCTTGAATTTTGTTCCAAAATTATAGTTAGGTCGTCATATGATTCTCTTAATATTTTCGAAGCACAAAATATAACACTTGGAATTAAACTAATTTGTGCAGTCTTTTGTTCAAAACATTTTGAAAATTTAACTGGACCATCGGTTTCAACAAGAATTCTATCTTTATCAGAATTGGATAATAAAACTTGTTTGTCATTTGCATAAACCATGACGGGTCCAAATGAAACAAAAAATTCCATCTCCATTGCTTTTTTTAGTTGTTTTTTACTCCCATCAAACCAATGTAGTAATTTTCCTGCTAGTGAGTAAGATGAACATATTTCAAAAATTTCATCCAGGGTTTTTCTAGAATGAATTGAAATGGGTTTTTGAAGTTTCTCAGCTAAAGAAAGTTGGTTTCTAAATACTAACTCTTGTTTTTTAAAATCGTTCTCTGTTGACGTATAAGTTTTATCAAGGCCTATTTCACCAATTCCTATCACCTTATTGGAGTTTTTTTTAATCAATTCTAAAACAGAATCAGGTTTTTTTTGAGCCAGTTCAGGATGTATTCCTAAGAAGGGCAAAATGAGATTACTTTTGCTGGCAAGTTCAAGGGTTTTTTTTGAAGTATCATAATCCATCGAAACACAACATGCTTTGATTTGAAGATTTTCCATTAATCGAATAATGTTTGGCATTTCAAAATCATATTCAGGATCAGAGAAATGTATGTGTGAATCATATAACCATGTCATGTGTTCTTTATTTGTGAGCTAGTAAAAGAGTCTGTTTAAATCAATTTCTTCGTGGTATTTTTTCACTCAAAGTCTTTTATCATCGACTTGAAAAATTCAGTTAATGAAATCCTCAGAATTAGGACTATCTGCCATGTATAGAATATTAAAAAAATCAGGAGCCCAAAGAGTTAGCGATGAATCAGCAGATGAACTTAGAAGAATTATTGAAGAAATAGCTATAGCTATTGCTAAAAGTGCTGTTGAATTGTCAATTCATGCTGGAAGAAAAACGGTAAGAGGCGATGATGTTAAGCTTGCTTCAAAACAATATTCCAAATTCTAATCTAAGAGTTTAATTGTTAATAACATGTTTTTTTGATTACGGTGAGGTGGCAGAGCGGTTATGCGTGGGCCTGCAAAGCCTATCTAAGAGGGTTCGACTCCCTTCCTCACCTCCAAGAAAATGAGTTATTATGTAATTACCCACTTCTCTAAATGGATGAATTTTTAAAGTTGTTAGATTGATGCAAGGAGAAAAAAATAATTTGTTAACATACATTCCAGGTTCACGATCTATACTACTCCAAGAAAATAATATTCAACCTTTGGAAGGTTTTTCAGAAAATATTAAACAAAGTCTTATTGATTATTCAGAAAGTACAAATAACGAAGTAGAAAAAGGAAAAAACTTTTTGCAGTGGGTATTAACTAGAGTTTTTGAAGCAACAGAGGATGATGCAGCCGATGCAATAGTTGATGGTGCAAATGATCTTGGAATAGATGCTTATCTACCTGTGGATTTTTCAGAGAATAAAATCAGACTATTTCAATCAAAATATGGAACTTCTCATTCTGCTGAAGCTATTTCCAAATTTCGAGAAGATGTAAAGAAGTTGATAAAGCGGGATGTAACAAAAATGAGGCCTGAATTAGCTCATTTAGTTACTCAAATACGAGAAAAAAATCTCCAAGTTGAATGTTGTTATGTTACTGATCAAAAGGTGGAATTCCAGAATGAAAAATATTTTGAGGTAGTGGATATTGATGAAATTATACGAAGGTTATGGTCAAGAATAAAAAAACCTGCTGCAGGAAAAAAATCATCTATTAAATTAGAAAAAATGTTACGTCATGAAAACACGATTCTAGGCGTAATGAAACTAAGAGAATTAAGTGAGTTTATTATCAAAAATCGAGATTATGTTTTTGAATCAAACATTAGACAATGGATGCAGTTTAAGACCATGATAAATAAAGGAATTCGTGAAACCCTACAAAATGTTCCTGATAAATTTTTCTATTACAATAACGGCATAACTATCGTTGTAGCTGACTTTGAAGAACGTGAAAATAATTCTTTGATGTTAAATGCCCCACAAATAGTAAATGGAGCCCAAACTTCTAATTCAATTCTTGATCGGGCAAAACGCACTCATAATTTGGATGGAAGTATTACTGTTACTATAATCAAAGCAGACGATGAAAAAGATCAAAATAATATAACAAAATATAGAAATTCACAGAATTCCGTGAGAGGAAAAGATTTAGTTTCATTAATGGATTTCCACAAATCTATCAAATCACAATTACAAAACTTGTGTTATTTCTATGAAATTCAAGCAGGATCTTTTGACAGTAAAACAAAATCTCAGCAATCCGAATACAAAGGAGATGTTATATTCAACAAATACTTGCCGGTAAATCATAAAAAAGTAATTGTAGCAAAGGATGCAATCCAAGCATTGGTTGCAGGAATTGAACAAAGACCTACTGAAGCTTACAGTTCTCCTGCTCAATTTTTACCACGTGGAAGTAAGTATGATGAAGTTTTTAATGAAAATCTTAAAGATGAATACCGTCTTTTGTTGTATCCTTATTTAGTTAAAGAGTATGCCAAAATGGTACAAAAATATGGAAAGCGAGGTGGACATAAAACTAAACGTTACGCTACATTATTTTTTGTTGCAGTTTATTTTAGAATTTTACATAGAAATATACTTGAAACAAAGGGAGATTTCAAGAAGGATATTACAAAATTAGAGTCAATATTTCGAAGTTTGAAGCTTAATAGTAGAATTCTCAAACTCACAGACTTGGTAGTAACAAAATTCCTCGAAGATACAGCAGTTGATGATGAAATGGAAATTGCAAACACAAAGCATAATTTTTTCTCTCATCATGTTTGGAATGATGCAATGCTTCGAGTAATTGAAAAAAAAATAAAACAGGAAGAAGAGGAATTATCTAACATAAAAAAATTGGTAAGTAATCTATCATAATATAACTTTGATAAAATTTAGGTAGAGGACTGACCAAGTAAATCTTGCAGGAGGTTTACATTGGCCAGACTTTCTACCATAATTTTTTAAATATAGTAATATTAATATGATTTTTTTCCTTGAAAAATATCTAAAATGATTTTTATATAGATTAAATAGGAATAGAAATAATTTGAAAAGTAAAGAAAATTGTAGCTTATGTAATAAACCTATTGAAGTCAAGTATGTTCCCATGAATGATTGGAAAATTAATGGCCTTTTATGTGGAAAATGTTATTCAAAAAAGATTTTTGAGCATTACCCCGGTAAACATGTTAGAGTTAATTTATCTGACGATTAGTTCCTAGCTGAAAGTTGTTAATCAATTAGTTTCTCTATATTTATTTACATAAAGACAATTCCAAGTTAGTGGATCTTCTTTTACATCATCTTCTTGAAGAAATTTTATGTCAGTAACAGTTTTTTTCTTTTTTAAAAGATTGACTTGAAAGGTTTCAAACTTTCTGCATTCACATTCTTCAATTAGGCATGCATCATGATTTTGTTCTTCTTCATGATCTTCTTTAATGTGACTACAGTTACAGACAGCATCATCTTTAACTTCATTTATTGATTTTGTAGCATAAGTTCCTAATCTAAGATACGCCTCTCCTCCATGACCTTTTTTAAATCGTTCATAATGTTCAGATTTTGATAAAATTTTGAAAAAAGATTTGTTGGTTTGAGGTCTTTTAGATTCACCACCTAAAACAAACCAGTACTTTTCACCCGTTTCTACAAAACGAATTTTAATAGAATGATCATGCCACCAATGAATTGTTTCATTCCATATTTTGGTCGCTTCTTTTCTCTCAGAAAATAATGG
>CAWTZT010000123.1:0-14466 GCA_963919845.1 Thaumarchaeota archaeon CSP1-1 | reverse complement strand
TGCCTTCAAATAATTTTGCAATTTCCGGAGTAATCGTTGCTTGACTCATAAATTATTTAAAAAAATGTACAATTTAAGTGGATGCAAAATCCGATCAGACCCGCACCCTTTATGAGGATAATTTTGGACCCACAATTTCGTTAATGAAGTTATTAGTTTTTCATGGAAGGTGTCACGGAATTAATAGTTTTTTTATACAAGTTCTGCAAAAAATCAAAAAACTGCATAGTTCTGCATAGTTATACTATGATTGTATGTGTGGTGCGCCCTATTTTTACCCCATGAAAGGGGATGGGCCCACAGGGATTTGAACCCTGGATCTTCGCCGTGTAAGGGCGACGTCTTAACCGATCTGGACTATGAGCCCAGCAAACTACCTTGTAAAAATCCATTTAAACTTTGAGAAATTTTCAAAATCAAACCAATGATTAATAGAAGGAATGTAATTTTTGTTACAGCATATTGACGAATCTAATTGTAGCAAAGTTTGGAGGTAGTGCCATAGGTGCAGATGGTCTAAGTATACCAATTATAATTCAAAGGATCAATTCATTAAAAAAAGATGCTAAAGTACTTGCAGTGTTTTCTGCTCCACTTACCATACAAGACGGTCAAACAAAATCATTGACAGATTTAGTATTAGAACTAGGTAAATCAGCAGAAAATGGAGTAGAATCTAATCTTACAAACATAAAAAACGCATATGAAAAAATTCTCGAATTAGTTAGTGCTAATTATAGTGGAGATTGCAAAATTACTATTGATTCATTTTTAGAAAAATCAAAATCTGCCCTAGATGAAGCAAAACAAAAAGCAGAATTTGCAGATGAAGTTCGTTCTAAGGCTCTTGCTTATTCAGGAGAAATTTTGATGTCTCATGTTATGAATTACATTTTGAAAAGTCAAGGTATCAAATCAGAAGCAGTTGAGTTTGAATCATGGCCAATCATTACTGACAATAATATTGAATCAACAAATTTCTTAGTATCAGAATCATCCCAAAGACTTGGAAATTTAGAAAATCTGTTGAAGGAAAATGATGTGGTCTGTATAGGTGGTTTTATTGGAAAAACAACTGATGGCACCATAACAACATATGAAAGAGGTGGTTCTGATCGAACTGCAGCTGATCTTGCCATTTTATTTCATAAAAAATATGATACCACAATAGATTTTGAGAAAGATAATTCCGTAGTTTCTGCTGATCCCAAAGTAGTATCCGAAGAACTTAGTGAAATAAAACAGCTCTCTTACAATGAAGCAAGATTAGCAGGAATGTTTGGTATGAAGATTCTCGATTCAATAGCAATCAAAGAGATTGTGGAACATGGTGTTGATGTACCTATAATAATCACAGATATGAAAAATCCTGAAAAAAAGACGACTATTGAAAGAAATCCCAAAAATCAAAATGAAAATCCTCTAAAAATTGTGGCCGGAAAGAAAAATTGTGCAATTTTAAGAATTGAGTCAGAGTTTGTGGATAAATTACTAGATTCATTAAGAAATGAAAAACGCTACAGTGAGTATGTCATCTTATCCCCATTTACCAAAGATGGAATTGAATTTAACAGAATTTTGTTCCTTGATGGAGATTACATAAAAAGAAATGAAAAGTACTTTTTAGGTTTTGATTCTTTAGCAACTATTACCTACAATAGAGGAGTCATTAATCTTATCGGAGATGAGATGTGGCGTGTTCAGCAAATTGCATCAAAGGCTAGTGCAAAAATTGGTGATGCAGGATTAAACATCTTGAATATGGATGCTCAAGAAGAAACTTCACGAATAATTATTGTGATTGAAGATTCCGGAGACAATATTAACAAAGCAATTAGCGCAGTACATCAAGAAAGATCAAAAATAAAATTCATCTAAAAAATAATTTTACGGTGGCGCTACAGGTTTACACCAGTAGTGCCAAAGTGGGTTTATTCTTGGACATTCTTCTAGAATCAGTCCGGCGTTACCCAAAACACGCTCTATTATTAATTCAACATTCTAGTATTTAGAGCTGATCTATATAGTCTATTGTGGGTAGCCTCCTGTAACGTACCAGAGAATTAAACCTGCACCAATCAAAACATACCATTTGAAATTTCTTTTATTTGTAAATATGTTAGGTGTTCCAAAATCTTCATCTTTGTAAATTGTTGTACGAATCTTTCGCATTTCAAAGCCTTGACCAACTAATCCGATAAGAACAAGTGCAATTGCTACTCCTGCTATTATCCATCCTTCCATTTTGAATGTAAGATGCTTACAGTATTTAGACTATAGTCAAATTTTCAAAATTGAATTTATTTTCATACGTTAGTTTGTTTATTCAAATGGGCAAACGCGTACTATTAAACTAAAAAATTCAGTGATTGATATGACTAAAATCTATATCCCTGTCCGTCCAACTAAAAAAACACTGGAAGTTTTAGAGGACGAAGAAGATCAGGAATAAATTATTAGGTCATAATTCTTTAAATTACTAGTTTAGGTTGATTTTCGTATGAAAGAAGTAGGTAAAATTTGGATGAATGGAAAATTAGTTCCATTCAAAGATGCAAAAGTTCATGTGCTTACCCATGCTTTGCATTATTCAACAGCAGTTTTCGAAGGTATTAGATGCTATAAAACTCCCAACGGGTCTGCAATTTTTCGGTTATCTGAACATGTAGATAGATTATTCAACTCTGCAAAAATGTATGCTATGAAAATGCCATATACAAAAAAGCAGATTACTGATGCAATTATCAAAACAGTAAAGGCAAGTACACTAAAGGAGTGTTACATTAGACCTATTGCATATTATGGTTATGGAAAACTAGGATTAACTCCCACACAGAATAAAGTAGATTGTTCTATTGCTTGTTGGGAATGGAAGATGGGTGAATCAAAAGCTGGAAAATTTTCTGGTGCAAGATGTAAGATTTCAAGTTGGGTAAGAATTGATTCAACTGCACAGCCTATGAAAGCAAAAGCTGCTTCAAACTACGCTAATGCTGCACTTGCTCGTGTTGAAGCATTAAGAGATGGATATGATGAAGCAATAATGCTAAACAGCCAAGGAAAAATTGCAGAAGGAAGTGCTGAAAATATTTTCATTGTAAAAGATGATCAGATTTTGACTCCTCCACTATCTGCTGATGTATTAGAAGGAATTACAAGAGATAGTGTAATAAAAATAATTGAAGAAAATGGTGGAGAAGTAAATGAAACCAATGTTGAAAGAGATGATCTTTATGTTGCTGATGAGGTTTTCATGACTGGAACTGCTGCTGAAGTAAAATCTGTTACAGAAATAGATCAAGCAGTTATTGGCAATGGAAAACCTGGAAAAATTACTAAAGAATTACAAAAAGCATTCACAGATGTAGTTATGGGAAAAGATGAAAGGTTCCTTTCTTGGTTGCATTATGTCTAGGTTCAGGGGATGTTAGTGAACTATACTGAATCTAAAGAGATTTGTTGGTTCTGTAAAAAGGGAAGACATGATGAATGTATGAAAGAAATTCCAGTTGATGGTAAATCGGAAGGACCACATGATTGTGCCTTTGATACAAAATTAATCACCTGTAAATGCAAACATTAGTTCATTAGTAACAAATAATGGAAAAAGTGAATTTTTGTTATGGCATATGATGAGAAATTTTGGAATAAATTTACCGAAAATAATGAATCAAACTATAATGAAGAATTTGCTAAATTCATTCATGATTTAGCTACTTCCTTAAGATGTCAAAGCGTATTAGAGGTAGGCTGCAACATTGGCAACGATTTAATGCTATTTACTGATACCATTGATGTTCACGGAATTGACCTCAATGATAATGCAATAAAAAAAGCTAAAGAAAAGCATCCATCATTTAAATTTCAAAAAAGTTCAGTTATAGAAATTCCTTATCCTGATGCATCTATGGATTTTGTTTTTACACATAATGTTTTGAATTATGTTTCAGATGAAGAAATGCCTCAAGCTGTAAAAGAATTATTTCGAGTGTCCAACAAATACATCATTAACTGTGAATCATTTGAAGAAAATGAAATTTCTATTGAAAAAGAAGATACAGCTGCAAAGCATAGAAATATGTTAAAAAGATGGTCAGATTTCAAAGTAAGAATAATTAGTCATGTAGACATGCATGAAGAAATTGATCCAAATATGCCTCGTTTTACTTTAGTAAAAAAAATTTAGAACTAAAAGATTGAATAGTTATTTAATGTCTAATAGTCAGGATAGAGAAGATGGTATCAGAGTCGGCTAAAGATCTTGTTCCAAAATTTTTTGGAAAAACTGCTGGTACATATGAAACTGTTGCTAGATGGGCAACATTAGGTAAAGACGAATATTGGAAAAAACAAATTCTTTTTCAGATTCCCAATGGGGATTCATTCTTAGATCTAGCATGTGGAACTGGAATTTTAACAAGGAAAATTGCAAAAAAATTTCCAAATGCAAAGATAATTGGTATTGATATTACGAAAGGGTACTTGACAATTGCAAAAAGAAATTCATCTTCTTACAAGAATATCTCATTTTTACATCAAGATGCAGAAAGATTACACTTAGATTCGAAGTTTGACTGTATAATATCCTCCTACTTACCAAAATATTGTAATCCAGAAATTCTTGTAAAAAACTGCGTTGATTATCTCAATCCAGGAGGAAGTATAATTTTTCATGATTTTACCTACCCAAAAAATAAGTTTGTTCAAAAAATTTGGAATACCCATTTTGTGGTTTTAAGATTTCTAGGAAATTTTTTTCCAAGTTGGAAAGAGGCCTTTAAGGAACTTCCTAAACTAATAAGATCAAGTCCTTGGTTGAGAAATTATGAGAATATAATGAGAAAAAATGGTCTTCAAACAACTAGTCATTTCCTTAGCTGGAATACTGTTGCAATTTTAAAAGGAACAAAAAAATGGATTTAGAAGAAAAATTAAGCATAATATCTTAGAATAAAAAAGATTACAGTACCAATTACAACTCCTAAAGTAATTATTTTTAGAATTAACTCTTTGTTACGAATAAGAGATGGTTCTGCATAACTTCTTTTGAGTTCTTTATATTTTCGTGAAGTAGCAATCAAACCATAAGTAATTAGAGATGAGACAGCTGCAAGCATTAAAGCTTCTACAGTAATTGAGTTTGTTTGGATTACAGAACCAGCAAACACAGGCAATATTGCCCATGAAAATATTGTTGAAATGTTGTTGTGAAACTTACCACCAAATAATTCCAGGTTATAGGCAAATAAAAAAAATCCTTCAACGATACCAATTGGGATCAAAAGTGGTGAATCCAAAAAAGCATAGTATAATCCAATCGTAAATGCAATTCCCAACGAAGTCATTGAAATAATCCAAAGTTTTCTTTTGGGTAAATTCCCCCATGGTTTGGTTTTTCCTCCAACAGCATCAAGACAATGAGCCGATATTCCTAATGCTAAAAAATAGATTAAACAAATTGCAACGAGTCTATCTAATTCAAAATTGCCAGAAAGTGAACCCCATGCTGCAAAAGATGTTACAATAGCAGTATAAGGTAAAAACAAAATGCCAATACTTACTCTAAAATTTCTAGAACCAAATTTTGGAACAAACCATTCAGATGTTCTATCTCTATGCACTGGAATTATTGAAATATCATTACTTATATGAGAAGCCTTTTGCCGATTAGTTATAATCCAGATCATTTTAAAGTAAAAAAATGTGATTTAATTCATGAAAAGATATCAAAAATTTATAAAAAAAGGAGTCAATGAACCTCTCTCTAAAGTTCCATTTCATGGAAAGGCTCCAATCAAGCGTTTATCCATGTTAAGTAAAAAGTTAATACCAAAATCTAATACTCATATTGCGGTTCATTTTATTAATTCAAAATCAAAAAAAATTCCTAATTATAGCATATTACATAAACATAATTTTGATGAGTTAAACCTCATTTTATCTGAAAGTGAAAAACTAACATATGAAATTCAAATGGAAGATGAAATTTACAAAGTATCTTCTCCATCGACAGTATTCATACCAAAGGGAATGAAACATAAGGCAAAAGTAATTTCTGGAAAAGGAATTTTTGTATGTATTATTCTTTCATCGAATTATAAATCATTTAAGTAAAAAATTTGAAAAAGAATATTTCTGAATATAAATAAAAAATAAAAAGGCTAGTTAAGTTAAATGACTGAAAACGTATTTAGCTTAATATCTTCCGGGGCCGTCACGAGAGCGATGCTTAGGTAAACATTCTCTACAATAAACTGGTCTTCCTTCTTTTGGTTGAAAAGGTACCTCAGAATCTTTGCCACAATCGGCACACTTTATGGGATACATTTTTCGTTCTTCCGACATTAATTTCGGGCGAATCTTGTTACATAAATAACTATGGATTTTAAAATTGTCTTTGTTAAACAAGTTTTCAAACTAAATTACAATTTTTTCTTTAGTAAATTGTTAGGCATTACTTTTGACCAAATAGCGGGTCTAGAGGGATTCGAACCCTCGACAGCCGGATTAAGAGTCCGGTGCTCTACCTGGCTGAGCCATAGACCCGACTAAAATAGCAAAAGCTAGAGTCGTTATTAATCTTGAGTTAAATAAAAAATTCTAATTTTGAACTTTTTGTTCTAGTTGATTATATTTTTCAAGAATTGCTGTTAATACTGTAGAAACTGGAACGTTGTTCATCTTTTTCTTTTCAGCAAGAAGTTTTTGATAAGCATCTAATGTAATGTAAACAGGTATAGATCCATTTCCTTCAAGTAAACCTCTTACTTTGTAAAGAGCAGATTCCATTCCACGTGCAGCTGATTTTGAAAATTTTGCTTTATCCATAATTGTTCCTAAAGGACCGAAAGGCATCTCATAATTTACAGTCATGGTTACTTTAGTAAGATTATCACCTAATGCCTTGAACTCAGTTGTGATTTCCCATTTCTTAAAAGGTCCTTCTATCATTTTAGCAGCAATTCTTTCTTCTCTTTCAAATTCTGTTGTTTCACAATCCCATTCCAGTCTTTTACCATTAAAGTCACCAATAATTCTGAAAGTTGTTCCAACTCCCATTCCATCTTTAATGTCCATGGGGATTACTGTCATACCTACGCCTTTTTCTGTCATCTGATCAGTAACATGTTCAGGTCTTGCAAAATAGGTAAAAACTGTATCAACTGGCGCTTTAATTTCAATTGACTTGGAAACGACGGTCAACGTTTGGTTGTTTTGCCGGTCGAGATTTAAAGCTTTTGTCAAAATTCAGAAGAAAAATCCTGATACAATATATTATCAATTATGAAATAAATTATGAAATGGCCGCTAGCAAATGGCATTTTGTTTTTAGCCTAATTATTCTTTTGATGTTTACAATTTCTGAAGCTAATGCACATTCCTTGTTTAATTCTGCAGAATCTACAATTGGAGATTTTAGAGTTCAGATCGCAACTCTGCCCGAACTTCCAAGTAATGGAGAACCTATGAAAATTCTATTCAAAGTTACAGACCTTGACTTTCAAGAAGTTGACAGATTCACTTTAGGTAGTAGAATTTTCTATAACGATATACAGATTGATGAAATACCTCCACAATCACATCAAGGTGCTCACTGGGAGACTGATTTTATTCTAGAAAGGTCAGGAAATCATATTTTTAGAGTAGATTTGTATGATGCGGCAAAGGATGGAGGAGTTTTAACTTATACATTCAATATTAGTACACAAAATCCATTTGGCTATATTTTCATTATTTCGATAAGTGCTGGTTCCATAGGCCTTGCAGCAATTTTATGTTATATCTACATACCAAGAATTTTAAAATCTAAAACTAAGGTTTAGTTTGAATTGTTGCCTTTCCTAATCTGAATGCAAATAGTGTTGTTAGCAATACCATTGCAAAAAGAAGTATTCCAATTCCTAAATGAATGGCAACTAACAAAGCATGTAATTTAAGATCAATTACTAGGGCACCCAATGTAATTTGAGTGATAACAAAAATTGAAGCTAAGGTAGATGTTATTTTTATTTTCTTTTCGGAACTTTTTGTAATCCAACAGCTTACAGTTGTTGCAATAATTAATGCACCAGTTGTAGCTGCCATGAATCTATGTGTCCATTCAATTAAGTACTTCTCGCTTGGAAAAATACCGCTTGGACATAAAGGCCAATCAGGACAAGTAAGACCCAGTCCTGCGGCAGAAACATAGCCTCCAATAAACATCAGTGAGTAAAGAACGATTAACGATGTTAATGCAAGATATTTTAGAATCAATGTAATTCTTGAGTATCTAATTCACTTGAACTTTACCTGTCATCCATGGGTGAACCATGCAAAAATAATCGTATTGACCTGCTTCATCAAATGTGTGTTCAAATGTAGTACCTGCCATAAACAGACTGCTATCAAAGATACCATCAGGTCCTTCACTTGCAATACCACTAGTAACGGTATGGGCTGCAGAGTCATCATTTGACCATGTAATAGTATCACCAACGCCTATTGATACTTCAGCAGGAATGAAGCATTCGTTTGTCTCGTCACATCCAGGAACTGATGAGCCGGATGGGAGAGAAACTGTTCCAGTAAAAGGTGTCAAAGCTTTTGGCATAGTCTCAATTTTTGGAGTTGAAACTGTAACTGCAGGTTCTGGTTCTGGCTCCATTATTTTGGTTTTAGCAGCAACATCAGAGACATCACCCACAATGATTTTTCCCACCATTCCTTGTTCTCTATGCCCAGGGACAGTACAAATGTAATAGTAGATACCCTCTTCACCAAGGATAAATTCAGATTGTCCAGTTTCGCCAGGCTTTAGCGGATTGTTTGCACTTGCCACGTCAGAGCCAGGAATAATTCCAGTAAAGCCCTCAGCTTCTTTGGTTACTCCAAAGGCATGAAATGATTTTCCAGCATTTTCAATATTAAAAATAATTTTATCACCTACTTCAGCATTGATTGTAGGATTGTTATCAGGCTCACCAGGCAATGCATTAAAGGCCAATGTCCTAAAATCAGAAGATTCTATGAAATTCAAAGTAACAGGAATTTCTTTTCCAGTAAAAGTAGCTGGTGCTAGTGGTACTACTACAGAACCTGCAGCTGCAGGTGATGTGGCTGATATCCAATAGTCCCACATACCAAAGAAGATAACTCCTCCAACAATAACAATGCCTAACATTATTGCCATCATCTTTACTGTTCTTTCAGGAGATGTTCTAAAGATCGGATGTTCTAGTTCTCCTTTTGGATGTTCTGTTTCACTCATTACTATCACTCAGTGATGCGGAGTCTTTGCTTGATATGGATAATAGTATTTGCCTCCAAGTTCAAATGGGTCATCCATGTTAGCTATCTTTCCTTTAGCAGAACTGTAAATCAAGTTAACCAAAAATATTGTCATTGCAACACCAAGCAATAAAGCTCCAACTCCTTGAATCTGGTTCATTACTATCCATTCAGGAATTTCTGGATAATCAAAAACTCTTCTAGGCATTCCATACAAGCCCAAAATGTGTTGTGTAAAGAACACCAATACAGCACCAATGAATGTTAGAATAAAGTGAATCTTGCCCCACATTTCGTTATACATTCTACCAGTAATGTAGGGGAACATGTAGTACAAGAAACCAAATGAGCCAAATGCTATTGTTCCAAACACAAACAAATGGAAGTGTCCTACTACCCAGTAAGAATCATGTGTGATAAAGTCTAATGGCATGGAGGTGTTAACTACTCCTCCCGCACCCGCTGAGAAGAATAATGCAATGCCTCCAACTGCCCACATCATTGGTGTGCTAAATTTGATTCTTCCACCCCACATTGTAGCTAAAAAGTTGAATACGTGCATTGCAGATGCTGGTACAGCTGCAAGAGTTCCTACCATAAAGACTGTTTTTTCAGTAAAAGACATGCCAGTTGCATACATGTGATGAGCCCAAGACGCAAAACTAACTATCATAAGCAAGACAAAAGCAAATATGCCAGAACTATGACTGAAAATTGGTTTTCTTGAAAACCTTGGAATAATTTCATACATCATTCCTATTGCTGGTATTACCAAAACGTACACTTCGGGATGAAATGTGAACCAAAACAGGTGTGAATATGCTATAGGATCTCCACCCATTGCAGGATTGAAAAATCCTGATACTCCTAATCTATCTGTCAATAACATCAAAAGAGCTGCAGCAAATGTGGGCATTGCAACTAGCACGATTAGGCTTGAGCTAAGGAATGACCAACCAAGTAATGGAACCTTACTAAGTGGTAGATCTGGATGTTTACATTTTAGAATTGTAACTACAAAATTGATTGCACCAAGAATAGAAGAGACGCCAATTATCTTTAATCCAAATATCCACATTTCTGCAGCAGGGCCAGGTGCGCTAATTGCAGAGTATGGTGGTTGACCATACCAACCAAAGTCTGCAAACCCAAGCCAAATTAGTGCAGCAGCAGGAGGAATCATCCAAAATGCTATTGCATTAAGTTTTGGATATGCCATGTCTTTGTATCTAACCATAATTGGGACAAAGTAATTACCAACTCCAGAAGCAAATGGAAGTATGAAAAGGAAAATCATGTTAGTGCCGTGAACTGTAAATATCCTGTTAAAAGTCATCGAGTCAGCAATAAATTGAGCACCTGGAGAGAACAGCTCGATCCGCATAGCAAGAGCTAACGCACCACCCATGAAAAGAAATGCTACGGAGCTTATCATGTAAAGTAAGCCAATATCTGTATGATGAGTTGAAAACATTATGTACCAAATTGGCCGAGGTTTTTGAAGTTCTAATACCATGTCTTATGCATCAGCCTCCACGTATAATGTTCCACGCATGTTATAATGAATTAAACCACAGTACTCTCTGCATTGAATGGGATATTCACCTTCATCGAAAGGAACAAACCATACAGTGTTAATCCTACCAGGTACTGCGTCCATTAGTACAACATAATCGTGAATGTTAAATGAATGAATTACATCTTTAGATGTAATTTCAAATTTGTATGGTACGCCTTTTTTAACATGAAGTTCTCCAATTTCCTTTGTTCCGTCTTCATGTTCAAAAGTCCAAAACCATTGTTGGCCCGTAACTTTGATGACTTTGGCATCCTCTGGGATATGTTCGACTAATCTTTCAATGTTCCATGATTCTGCTCCTACCCAAACAAGTAAAGCCACTACGACTCCAATGTATACCCATTCTGGCCAATTTGAGTGTCCACTCATTGATTCAATTCACTTGTTCCTTCATACTTTGTAGGTTTTGCTTTTGGATTTGACTCTCTAAATCTAATAATCAACCAAATCAAAGTTCCAGAAACTACGGCACCTACCACAAATGCAACAGTCATCATTCTAAAAAACAAATTCCAAATCTCTACTCTTCTATCCATGTATTCACTTGGTTCATCACCTTGAGCAAATGCATATTCAATAGTTGGTAAAATTACCAAAGTCAACAACACGATGTAGAGCCCAATTATCTTTCTCATTACCGGTTGTTCTGTCGTGCCCTTTAATTTCTATTTAAGGGTTTTGAAGATTTTCATTGGTCCGATCGAATCTTTCTGCATCCATTAAGTTAATTGCAAATAATGATAGTTTTCCTTGTTCTTCTTTGAAAACAGTAAGCGATGCATTTTCAATAATTAGTTCAAATAAAGAAGTTGGTTTTAAATCCATAATTGTTGAGAGCATAGCTTTGATTGGATCCATATGAGTTACAAGCAAAACATTTTCATCAACATGTTCTTTTAGAATATGATCAATGATATTTAAGATTCTTTTTTTTACTTCAACAAAAGTTTCTACTCCATTATGAGCAATTTCTAAATCTCCATCATAGAATTTTAAAAATACATTTCCGTGCTTTGCAAAAATATCATCATAGGCCATACCAGTAAACTTTCCCATATCAAGTTCAATTAATCTATCATCTGTTTTTACTTCTAAAGAATGGTGTTTAGCAACAATCTGCGAAGTGTTCACTGCTCGTTCCATAGGACTTGAATAAATTGTAGAAATGTTAAATGGTTTAAGAAATTTAGCAATTCTTTTGGCTTGTAGTACTCCTGTTTCGGTCAAAGGAACCCCTGGTGACCTTCCTGCAAGAATACGTTTTGTGTTATTTATTGCCTGTCCATGACGTAAGAAAATAATTAATCGCAAGGCGTTTTCAGATGTCAAATAGAGATAATAATAACATTGCCAGAATTCAATCATTGAAGATAGGAATAATTGGCGGTACTGGTGGTATGGGAAAAGGTTTTGCCATCCGTTGGTGTATCAATCATGATATTCTTGTAGGTTCAAGAGATGCCTCAAGAGCAGCCAGTTCTGCTGAAGAATATACTAAGATAGCTAAAGAAGCCTACGGACAAATTAAAGGCACAATATCTGGAAATGATAATTCTTCAGTTGCAAAAGAAAGCGATGTTCTAATTTTGTCAATTCAATATGAAAATATTGATTCTACTTGTTCTCAACTCTTACCTCAAATAAAAGATAGTTGCGTTGTTATTTCTCCAATTGTTCCAATGATAAAAACTGATGTTGGATTTGAATTCATTCCAATAAAAGATAACAAACCTTTTTCCTACCAACTAGTTGAAAAATATATGAAAGATAAAACCAAACTTGTTTCTGCTTTCCATGTAATTTCAGAAAAAAAACTTGCAAATCCTTCTCTAAATTTGGATTATGATATTTTTGTGTGTGGAGATGATCAAAATTCTGTAAATGTTGTTAATGGTTTAATTAATGAAATCAAAGGATTACGTCCCATCTATTTGGGTGCTGGTTCTCTTTCATATATGGCTGAAATTTCTACTCCGTTGTTGCTAAATGCAATGATTAAAAATAAATTAAAAAATCCTGGCATTAAGTTAGTTTAAACTCCATCAATACAACTAATCAACATGAGTATTGAATTCCGTCGTCGTGGTAAAAATTGGTTTACTGCAATGGGAGTTCTGTTCATTATAATGGGATTAATTGTAATAGCACGAAATCTAATCATTTGGGGGCCAGAATTTGTTCTTGATTTTTTATTAAATTCTGAAATTACTAACGAGAAAATTTCATTTGGAATGTTTGCATTTGGTGGTTTCATGATTATTTTGGGATTTAGAAAATACGACTAAAGACAATTACAATAATTGTGTTTTTGTATTTGTAAGTTATTAACTTACAAATTCCTCAATTTTATCTAAAGATGAAGCTAATGATTCTAAATTAGGCAAGAAAACCAATCTAAAATGATCACTTCCATATTTTGTTCCAAATCCAGAACCATGAACTGTTAATACTCCTTTTGAGTTCAAAAGTTCCAACACAAACTCTTTGTCTGAATCGTATTTGTTGTGTTCAATTTTAGGAAATGCATAGAAAGCACCTTTAGGATTTGAACATGAGAGTCCTGGCATAGAATTTAGACGTTTAACCATCAAATCTCTTCGTTTTTTTAATTCGGAAACAAATTCGGAAATGTATTCTTGGGGGCCCCTAAGCGATTCTATAGCAGCATGTTGTACTGGTAAATTTGAACAAATTCTTACCCTAGCTAATTTAGGGAGAGCCTCTCTAATTTGTTCAAGTTGAGGTGAGTTGTTAAAAGCAATGTAACCAATTCGCCATCCAGTCATCAAATGAACCTTTGAGAATCCATTTAGTAAAATAACTGGAGAATTACTAGCAACTTTGCCAATTCCTACAAATTTTTCATCATATACAATTTGATCATAGATTTCATCACAAATGATGTAGAGATCGTTTTCGTTTGCAACATCTACTAATTCTTTCAATGCTTTTTCATTGAATACAACTCCCGTTGGATTATTTGGACTAATTAGACATATAGCAACGGTTTTTGAAGTAATTTTAGAACGAATATCATCAATATCTGGAGTAGAATTAATCATATCTACAGCAAATTCTACTGGAATTCCACCATGTAATCTAACATACGAAGCATAAGGAGGATAATAAGGTCCAGGAAGTAAAACTTCATCACCTTCTTCAACAATTGAAGATATTACCATGTCGAGGCCTTCAGAAATTCCATTAGTTACTAAAATATCATCAGATGTAACTGCAAGACCTTTGTCTTTTTCTTTTTTTGCAATTGCTTCTCTAAGTTCTAGTAATCCTTCAGAAGGCGCATAATAGTTTTCTCCTTGTTTTATGGCTTTGATAAGTGCCTCTTTGACATTGTCAGGAGGTTGAAAACCATATTGTACAGGATCACCAATGTTAAGATAGTCTATTTTTTTTCCTTGTTTTTCTAACTTTGTTGCTTCAGACACAATATCTCGAATAGCGTATTCAACACCTGCGACTTTTTTTGAAACTTTCATGCATCTAGACAGATATTTAGGCCCGATAAAATCTTATTTTTTTTGGACTCGTTGCACAGTCTGGACAGTGCGGGCGGCTTCGGACCGCCAGGTCGAGGGATCGAAGCCCTCCGAGCCCTG
>CAWTZT010000122.1:0-17656 GCA_963919845.1 Thaumarchaeota archaeon CSP1-1 | reverse complement strand
TGAATATTATGAAGACAGTGAACCTATCAAAGTAGACTGTAATGTAAAACTCCAGCAAAAGTTTCTATTTTTTTCAGTAATAATTATAATAATTTGTATAGGGATTATTGCACTTCTAAAAGGAGTTAAAGGTAGTTGGGATCAGGATGTAAAACCTGAAGATATGGTAGGGCCTGGAGGACCTTCAAAATCTAATTCTGGTGAATTGGATTAAAGAGAGATTTCATCACTCTTAATACGGATTTTTTTATAATTTGTTATCAAACTAGCTGATCTCAAAAAAACTGCTTTAGGATTTTTACATTCAATTGGAGAGTTATTTTTTTCAGTAAATTCTTTAGTTTTGTTTCCTTTCGTTCTGAATATAGCAAGAAATAGTGGAAATAATGCAGCTCTTCCACCATATGCAATTTTTCCATCTACAAACCAAAACATCAAAAGTGCAGTTGAATCTAGAATTTCATTTCGTAGTTTTTCACCCAAAGTAGTATAATGACCAACCATGGTGATTTTCCCCCTTGAAAGAAAATTTACAATTTTTGCAAATTTAGTACAGGCATAACATTTGTCATCATAAATTACTAAAGGAACTGCATCTCTCAGTTTCATTATTTATCTTAGTTATTTTAAAATAAAAATCATAGTATGAATTTAGACGCCAGGTAAGGGATTCGAACCCTTGCGTGCGAATGCACAGCCGCTATCCTGTATAAGATTTCGAGGCGGCCGCCTTACCACTTGGCTAACCTGACAATTTCTCAAGTTCAGATCTCCTTAATAATTTTCTAATAGCAAAGACAAAAAACCTCTAATGTTCTAAATTTTGTATGGGTTTAGATCTAAAACAGCTCGTCATTAGAGAAAAAACAAAACTAGAATCTTTTGCATCGAAAGTAATTGCAATAGATGCATACAATGCCATTTACCAGTTCTTGGCTATTATTAGAGGACCTGATGGTTTACATTTGTCTGATTCAGAAGGAAGGGTTACAAGTCATCTTAGTGGATTATTCTATAGAAACATCAACTATCTTTCTTTGGGAATAAAACCAATCTATGTTTTCGACGGAAAACCACCCTCACTAAAATCCGCTGAAATTGAACATAGAAAGCAAATCAAAAGAGATGCAACTGTGAAATATGAAAAGGCGTTAAAAGCAGGAGATTTAGAAGGGGTAAGAAAATACGCTCAACAAACAACTTCCCTAAGAGACAGTATGGTAAAAGATTCAAAAAAATTTTTAGGTTTATTTGGAATCCCATGCATACAAGCTCCATCTGAAGGAGAAGCAACAGCTGCACACCTTACCAAAACCGGGCAGGCATATGCATCTGCAAGTCAAGACTTTGACTCTATTCTATTTGGAGCAAAAAAACTGCTAAGAAATTTTTCAAATAGTGGAAGAAGAAAACTACCTAATAGAAATACCTACATTGACATTTTACCAGAAATTATTGATACACAAAAAACACTTTCTGAGCTCAATCTTACTAAAGAGCAAATTGTAGATGTAGGAATTTTGATAGGGACCGATTTTAACCCTGACGGATTTGAAAGAATTGGGCCTAAAACTGCTCTCAAAATGATTAGAGAGAATTCTAAACTTGAAAACATTCCACAAATCCAAGAACAGTTATCTAAAATTGATTATAACCAAATAAGAAAAATATTCCTAGAACCCAAAGTTGCTGAAGTTTCTGAAATTAATTTTGAACCTGTAGATTATGAAGGAGTTACAGAGTTTTTAGTTGAACAAAGAAGTTTTTCACAAGATAGAGTACAAACCTCACTTAACAGATTAAAAAAAGCACTTGAAAAAAAGAGTCAGACTTTAGAACAATGGTTTGAGTAATTTATTGTACTGCTGCTTTTAGTGAGCCTTTTGTTTTTGTGCTTCACACATTACACACTTTAAACCACGAGTACACCTACCACAATGCTTGCATGTAATTGAAAAGGTTTCATTTTTTCCTAATTTTTTAAATTTAATAATTAATCCTACTCCAAGAAGAGACATCATTCCTAAGAGGATGTAGTTTGTGGGTTGAGCAGAATCTATACTCACGTGATCATTATTACAGTCAACAATACATTCTACCTCATACAGATTTGCGACTGATTTCCATCCAAATGCGTACTTGGTGCAAGAATCACTGCGGCCATCACCAAAGCCACAATGATTTTCATATTGGAATATTATTGTATGAAACTTTAATGATATGTCTGTGCAAAATGCACATCGTCAAATTTGCAAAAATAAATCAATTTTGATTTATTTTGTTTTTTTCAGAGATTTTTGTATCTCATCAAATGCTGATTGGACCTCACTAACTGCATCCCCATCCTCAAGGGTGCTCACATCACCAATTTTCTCATTACTAGCTATGGATTTAAGAAGACGTCTCATAATTTTCCCACTTCGAGTCTTTGGCAATTTAGAAACAAAGTATAGTTGTTCAGGTTTTGCTATTGGACCTACCCCAGAACGAATATAGTCATTTATCTCATTTTTTAAGGTCGCTCTCTCAGAAACTCCCTCTTTCAAAACTACAAATGCTACTATAGCCTCCCCCTTAATTTCGTGAGGAACCCCACAAACTGCTGCCTCTGCTACATCTTTGTGTACCACAATAGAGCTTTCCAGTTCTGCGGTACCAATCCTATGTCCTGCCACTTTTAATACATCATCTGCCCTTCCAAGTATCCAAAAGTATCCATCAGCGTCTTTTAGTGCAAAATCTCCTGCAAAATAGATATTTTCGAATTTGGACCAATATGTAGCCTTATACTTTTCGTCATCACCCCATAAAGTCAAAAGCATTCCTGGCCATGGATTTCCAATTATTAAAAATCCTTTAGTGTTTGTGGGAACGACTTTTCCATGTTCATCAACAACTTTAATGTCAATGCCTGGAATAGGCAATGTTGCAGAACCTGGTTTTAGAGGAATTGTTTCCAAACCAGGAAGAGGAGAAAGCATCATCCCACCAGTTTCTGTTTGCCACCAAGTGTCTATGATTGGACATTTTTCTTTGCCAATGATTTTAAAATACCATTTCCAAACTTCCGGGTTAATTGGTTCTCCAACGGTTCCCAACAATCTTAGTTTGGAAAGATCATATGAATTTGGAATAGAATCTCCAAATCGTATGAACATTCGAATGGCAGTAGGAGTAGTGTAAAAAATTGTGACTTTGTATTTTTGAAGTAAATCCCAGATTCTAGAAGGAGAAGGATAATCAGGAGCACCTTCATACATCACTTCTGTAGCCCCATGCATTAATGGTGCATAAACTACGTAACTATGACCGGTAACCCAACCAATATCAGCTGTACAAAAAAATACATCAGAGTCTTTAATGTCAAATGCCCATTTAAAAGTGGAATAAAGGTGAGTTAGGTAACCTCCAGTTCCATGAAGTACGCCTTTTGGTTTGCCTGTTGTACCAGAGGTATATAGGATGTATAATGGATGTGTGCTTTCAATATGTTCAGCTTCACAATTCTCATCGGAATTTTGCATAAGTTGGTTCCAAAATTTATCCTTGGGAGTAATGTTTACTTTGTTTTTTGTTCTCTCAACAACAATCACATTTTGTACAAAATCTAATCCCTTAATAGCTTCATCTACTACTGGTTTGAGTTTTACAATTGAGCCTCTTCTATAACCCCCATCTGCCGTTATGACAATCTTTGATTTGGAATCATCTATTCTATCTCTAAGTGAACTTGAGCTAAATCCTGAAAAAACTACAGTATGAATAGCGCCTATTCTAGAACATGCTAGCATTGAAATTGGAAGTTCGGGTATCATTGGAAGATAAAGAGTAACTCGGTCCCCTTTTTTTACTCCCAGGGATTTCAGCACATTAGAAAATTTTTTTACATCAATCCAAAGTTGCTTATAGGTAAGAACCCGCGAATCTCCATTTTCTCCTTCCCACATAATGGCAGGTTTTTCAGATTTTTCACCTTGGTTGACATCTAAGGCGTTATAGGAAGCATTGATAGTTCCTCCAACAAACCATCTTGCAAAAGGAGGATTCCATTCTAAAGTTGTTTCCCAAGGTTTGAACCAACTTAATTTTTTTGCCTGTTCAGCCCAAAATGAAACATAATCATTATTTGCTTTTTTTCTAGTTTCTGTATCATAATTTTCTAAACCAATTTGAAAATTTTCTCCTTCCAATTGTAATCCACATTATAGAGAAGGAGGGGGATTTCTAAATGTTAAAAATAAAATAGGATAGTTTGGCTAAATTTACTGTGATTCCATTCTAGATAGCCAATCGGATCTTTTTTCTGAATTATCGCTCTGAGTATTTTGATTTATCGGCATCGTTTCAGGAACAGGGGCTATCGGTTGTGGTGCTGGCTCAGGAGTATTTGGGCCTGCAGCAATTTCTTGTGTTGGAGTAGCTGATTCTTGTTCAGGAACTTCAGGCAAATTTGTTTGTACTTGAGCAGCATCTTGGTTTTGTAAATATGAAACTGCTTCTTCCTGAAGTTGTTGTCGAGGGGCCTCAGTAGTTTGAACCTCCGTGGAAAGATCATCCAAACGTTTTTGAACATTAGAAATTTCTGCTTTTTCATGAGTAATATGTTCTACCAAGTCAGTTGTCTGTGTCTTTACTGACTCAAACATTGCTTCAGAAATTTCACTGCTCTTGTATTGTACCTTTGCATCAAAAATCAGCATTTTAACTGATTTCATTTGTCCATCTAACTCTGTTAGTCTGGCATCAAGTTGAGCCTTGATTTCTTTTTCACCATCATCTAGTGTCTGTAATTTAGATTTGTATTTTTCATGTAGCATTTCTGCTGATTCTTTCATGTCATCATTTTCAGAAACTAGATCAATCAGAGCCTTTAGACGACGAAGAGTTAATCCTTTTTCTCGGAGTAGACGTTGTGAATCAAGTCTCCATTTTGGAATGAAAATAACCACATCGTTCTGGACAACCAATTGATCAAATGGAATTTGTCGTAATCCCTCAGAACCACAGTCAATTCCAACTGTCTGAATGCTGCCATCGATGTCAGTTATCGTGCCTACGACTTTTCCGATGTAAGTACCATACATATCTTTGACTTTCTTACCGATAATTTCGGTCTCGTCATTACTCATATACACAAATTTTGAATTAAATATAACCAACTAAGTGTTAACAAGGTTTTGAGTTTTGGTGAGAAGAAATTAACCAACTTTTTCCATGCCTATAGTAATTTTAAAATTCGAATAGCGGTTTGCTCAGTCAATGATAAGTAGGGAAGAATTAGAACAGATTTTGCAGTTTGTTTCGAAACGTTGGATTGACATTTCTCGTGATCCTGAAAACAAAGCAATGAAAACTTTGCCAAGTAGTTTTTGGATGAATTCTATTGGAGGAAAAGCTGGAAAAGGTAGATGGGTCACAATGTTGATGTATATTGAAAACGAAGCAGATGCAAATGCGTTCAAAGAAGTTTTGCTTAGATGGCAAACAAAAGGGATGCAAAACACACCAGCACCAGATCTTATTAAGATAAAAAAAGAATAGATTATTAATAATTAGAAAACTTCAATCATTATTGTCAGAGGAGTTTTCTCAAAGTGAAAAAAAGATCTTGTTGGAACATTTTTCCAATGTTGACGATTCAGTGTTTGCGATAACCACACCCAAACAAGTTGATCGTGGGGCATTGATGTCAAGATATAGCAGAACGAACAAAAATATGCGCAGAGTATTCCTTGATGAATTTTTAAAAAATAAAAACAGAGGTGAGGAGTTTTACAATCGAGTTTTAATTGAATATGGGGATGATTCAGTTGCAGAACTTGGAAGTGCTCACATCGCAATAGAAGGATTATCAAATATAGCCGTTAAAAAAATTGAAGATAGGAGAATAGGTTTATCTTATTTGGAAAAATCTTCCAGGTATGTTGTCTGGAATAAAAAAATTAATGGGAAATACAAATTTTATGAAGAACTTACAATAATGAATTCAAAATTTGCAGATGAATATATTGAATCATGTAATCTTGATTTTGATGTTTATTCAAAATACATTGAATCAATGATTGACTATGTTAGAGAAAAATATCCAATTGAAAAATATTCTTTTAAAGATTCATCTGGTAATAATAAAAAATTTTTACAACTAAAAAATGAAACGGATATCAAATCTGCTTATGTAATCTATAGAGGTTCTACAAAAGCAAAAGCACTTGATATCCTCAGGGGTTTATTACCCGCATCCACTTTAACAAATGTTGGCATAACAGGAAACGGTAGAGCTTTTGAATATCTTTTAACAATATTGTTTAGTTCTGATCTTGAAGAAGAACGTAGTTTAGCTTCTAAAATTAAAAAAGAGTTAGATTCAACAATCAAATCCTTTGTAAGGCGTTCTGATGATCAATATGGCAAAAGATTACAAAAATATCTTCAATCTCTTAAAAATTCTGCATCATCACTATCAAAAAAATATGCTCTAGGCAATATTCCTAAAAACTCCCTTACTAGATTAGCCCTTTTTGAGCCTGAAAACAAGGCTCAAGACAAGGTTATTGCAGCCATTTTTTACGAGCAATCTCCCAGTATTCCTTTTCATAAAATTCTATCAAATGTCAAAAAAATGAATTCAAACAAAAAAAATCAGATAATAATGTCTTTTGCAAAGCTGAGAAAAAATCGACGCCATAGACCACCACGAGCCTTTGAATTAGTAAACTATACTTTTGATTTGATAAACAACTTCGGAATGTTTAGAGACTTTCATAGACACAGAGCTCTTACTTTGGAAAGACAGCTACTTACAACGGAACATGGTTTTTCAATGCCAAAAGAAATAACATTACTTGGAATGGATAAAGATTATAATGATTGTATGTATAAATCAAAAGAAGTTTTTGAAATGATTAGAAAAAAATATCCTTTACAAGCTCAATATGTAGTAAATTTTGCTTACAATTATCCTTACTTTATGCATCTAAATTTGAGAGAAGCTTGTCATTTAATTGAGTTACGAACTATTCCACAAGGTCATTCTGATTACCGTAAAGTAGCTCAGTTAATGTACAGCGAAATTAAAAAAGTACACCCAAATTTAAGTAAAATTCTGAAATACGTAGATACCAAAGAGTATGATTTAGAAAGATTTGAATCTGAGAAAAGAACAGAAGAGAAAAAAAGGAAAAATAAGCAATGACACAGAACAAGATTGAAAAATCCGATGAACAGTGGAAAAAGGATCTTACATCAGAAGAGTATCTTGTGTGCAGAAAAAAAGAAACAGAAAGACCATTTACAGGAAAATATAATGATTGTAAAGATAAAGGAGTGTACAAATGTTCTTGTTGTGGAAATGAATTATTTGATTCAAAAACTAAATTTGATTCGGGGACTGGGTGGCCAAGTTTTTTCCAGCCAATTATAGATGAAAATGTCAAAAGCGATACTGATAGTAGTAATGGAATGACGAGAACTGAAGTGATGTGTAACAAATGTGGTGCACATTTAGGACATGTATTTGATGATGGACCAAATCCTACCAATTTACGTTATTGTATTAATTCAGTTTCTTTAAAACTTGACAAAAATGATGAGTGAGTATTGATTAAATTACAAGGAAAAATTCATTATATGAAATGATTTTTTACGGATTTGAGAGAAATTGAGAATAATACTTTGTGGATTTGGAATTGTTGGCCAAAGCCTTGCAAAATTAATTGAATCTAGATCTGAGGATCTGTATGCCAGATATGGATTAAAACCTAGACTGGTGGGGGTCTTTGATAGGGGTGGGAGTGCAGTAGAAACATCTGGATTAGATTTGACTAAATTGCTTCAAGCCAAAAAAAAATTTGGTACTGTAAAAAACTATACTAAATTAAAAAATAAGCAAACAGGAATTGATATTATAAACAATCTTGATGCAGATGTGTTAGTAGAAGCTACTGTAAGTAACTATAAAGATGCAGAACCTGGAATGACGCACATTACAACTGCAATGAAACATGGGTTGCACATTATTTCTGTAAATAAGGGTCCTTTAGCTCTTGCCTTTCCATCGTTAATGGAGCTTGCAACATACAATCAAGTTTTTTTAAGGTTTAGTGGAACTGTTGGTGGCGGTACACCAATACTAGATTATGCTAAAAATAGTCTTCTTGGTGAAAGAATTACTTCGTTTGATGGCATACTTAATGGAACAACAAATTACATTTTAACAAACATGACAAATGGTATGTCTTTCCAAGAAGCGTTAAAGGATGCCAAAGAAAGAGGTTATGTTGAAGCTGATGAATCCCTTGATTTAGATGGATTTGATGCTGCAGCAAAACTGGTAATTTTAGCAAATTGGGTAATGGGTCTTAAAGTAACTATGCCTGATATCAAATGTACTGGAATTCGCAATGTAAACACAAATGACATAAAAAATGCAACAAGTAAAAAATGTGCAATTAAGCTTATTGCTTCATGTAATAAAGATCTTGTTGTAGCTCCGAAAGAAATCTCAACAGAAGATCCTCTTTGTGTAAATGGCACACTTAATGCAATTTCATTTACTTCAGAACATTCAGGAACTCAAACTATTATTGGTCGCGGAGCAGGAGGAATTGAAACTGCAAGTTCAATTCTACGTGACTTGATAGATATTAGACAAGAGATTTCAAAACTTTGAAATCTAATCTTATTTCTAAAAGTGAATCTGCAGCTGTTATAAAGGAAATTTCTTCTCAATGGAAGATTGAACTGCCAAAAATTAAAAATCTAAAATTTTACTATTTAGAAGATGGTGACATCTTAATTTCTGGAAAAGGCATTACTGCAATCAAAACAGATAACACCTATCTGCCTTTCCTTTCAGAAATAGAGTTGCTACAAAAATTCCCTAAAGTTACCGTTGATATGGGTGCTGTAAAATTCATGTGTAACGGAGCAAATGTAATGAGACCAGGTATAACAAATTTCACAGATTTTAAAAAAGATGAGATTGTTTGTGTTGTAGAAGAATCAAAAAATAAGTTTCTTGCAATAGGAAAATCCTGCGTTTCTAGCAAAGAGATGGAGACACTAACTAAAGGCGAAATTCTAAAAAATCTCCATTATATTTCTGACAAGTATTGGGAAGTATGTAAAAATATTTTAGATTAATTAATTGTTTCAGTCATCATTTTTGAAGTATTTTTGTCAATGACAAGTATGTCAATACCATCACCGCTAAAAGAATCTCTTAAACTAGCTGAACGAATTGATTTAACTGCTAATTCTTTTGCTTCTTGTTCAGCCATGTTTGCTTTGAATTGAGGATCTAGAACCCCTAATGCCATCTCTGCTCCAGTTCCAACTGCAGCATATTCATCAGGAAGTACAGAACCTAAAGGATCCAATGTGTAAATAGCGGGTTTTTCAACAATACCACCTACAATTACTTGAGTTAACAACGGAAAGAATCTTCTCTCATACATCATATTTGACATCATTTTTGCAATAGAATTTGGTGGGATCTCTCGTTTGATCTCCATTTTACGAATTTTTGCTAATGCTGATATTTGGAGTGATAAAATTTGCATATCAGCTACCAAGCCTGCACATGCTGCGCCAACTTTCGGGGTAATTTGAAATGTTTTCTTTGTTGATTTACTTACCAAAAAATTTCCGTAAGCTATTCTACGTTCGCTTGCAAAAACCACACCTTCATGATATGTTATTCCTACTGCGGTTGCGCCAGGCATGTACATGTATGACATAGATCAACTGAATTTAGAGTACAATAAAGTCCTTTCTACCCAAATAATGAATTCTAAATTATTTCTAAAATTTATTCATAATTTGACATATACATTTTGTTGTTTTTTTCAGTAAATCAATTCTAGCGAATTCGTTGGGAGAATGAATTCGTGAAAAAATGTATGTGCTTCCTATTGAGATACATGGTGCGTTAAGAATATTCACAAATGAATACATTGGACCAGTTCCTGCATTAGAAACATTTAGAATAGATTTTCCAAATACTTCATCTGCTGATTTTTTCACAATAGTTACAAAGGGATCTGATGGTTTTGTTTTAGCAGCTGCTTCGCCATGATAGATTGTTAGTTTAATATCTCCAAAACCTTTTGATTTCAGATGTTTTTTCAATCTTGCTATCTGTTTTTTTGGGTCCATTTTTGGGACTAGCCTAAAATCAATTTTCACTAAAGCATGCCCTGGGAGAACTGTTTTGGCACCTTTCCCAGTATAACCAGATACAAATCCTGCGATATTACAGGTTGGGTCACCTACTAGTGCTTTTTTTAATTCAAATCCCTTTTTGTTATCTACAAAATCTTTGATCCCATATTCTTTTTTGTATGAAGACTCGTCAATAGGTTCATTTTTTATTATTTTCATTTCTGATTTAGATAGTGGTTTGACCTCTTTGTACCAATCCTTGATCAATATCTTGCCCTTAGAATTACGTAATGTATTTACAGCTTCAATGAGTCTCCATGCAGGATTTTTGATAATTACGGCAAGACTAGAATGAGCATCTCTAACAGATTCTTTTTTAGATAATTCCACATAAAGTAATCCTTTCATTCCTAAACCAACTATAGGGCGATTTTTTGAATCTATGTAACCAAATTCCCAAATTACTCCATCACAAGAAAATTTCTTCTTGTATTTTTTTAGATAATTATCAATATGTTCACTCCCAGTCTCTTCTTCACCCTCAATTAGAAATTTTATATTACAAGGAACGTCTCCGTTGGTTTTTAGAAATGCTTGAACTGCTTTAATTCTGGTAATTAATTCTCCTTTATCATCAGACGCACCACGACCAAAAATTTTGTTGCCTTTAATTTTTCCAGAAAATGGTTTATCAGTCCATAATTCAATTGGTTCAACTGGTTGAACGTCATAATGATTATAGAATAGGAGTGTTTTTGTTGGATTTTTTTTAGATTTAACTTCTGCAAAAACAACAGGTGCTATTCCTTTTTTTAATCTAAGAATCTGGGGTTTTATTCCAGATTGTTTAAGGATTTTTGTAACTAATTTTGCACAATCTTCTATCCCTTCATTTTTAGCTGAAATGCTTGGTTGTTGAATTAATGATTGTAAATCAGACACTAATTCTCCAATGTTGGCATCAACCCAGCCTAGGATTTTTTTCATGTTTTATCGTATTCGATCAAATGGTTTAAACGCATTTGGAATAACATCTAGTAAATCGGTAGCAGCCATATGAAGACCAAGTTTCTTTTGAACAATTTTCCCAGCTTGACCATTGATATATGCTGCAGCAGCAGCAGCTCCTAACGAGTTTCTATTTCGAGCCAATAATCCAGCAACAATACCTGATAATACATCTCCTGTTCCCCCAACGGTCATTGCTGGGGTTTTCTTTACATTAAGAAATGTAGTATTACCGTCTGAAATAATATCTGTGAATCCTTTAAGAAGAATAGTAAGTGAGTGTTTTTTGGCAAATTTTTCTACTGTTACTATTCTTTCCTTCATAGAAATGGAAGGTATTTCTCCAAACAATTTTTTGAATTCGCCTGTATGAGGAGTAACAACTACATTTTGATTTACCAACAATGGTAAGACAGAACTAACGAGAGCGCTTGCATCAAGGGAAAGTCGTACATCACGGTCTAATAGTGAACGGACTAAAATTTTTAATGCTTCCACATCTTGGATTGCTAAACCCATTCCAATTGTTGCAGAATCTAAATCAGAGGGAATTTGTCCCAATAGTTTGTTTACAGCACCACGTGTAAGTTTTGAATCTGCTAATGGAATAACAATCAAGTTGGGTGAAATTGCCCTTGTAGCTTGAGCATTAATTTTTGGAACTGCAGTGTATACAAGATCTGCCCCTGTTCTCAATGCAGCCAATGATGAAAGAATTGGGGCTCCGTGATAGATGTAACTACCTCCTACAACAAGGACTTTACCATTATCACCTTTTCTAGATGAAGCTTTTCTTTCAGGAATGAATTTCTTAACAACAGATGATTGGAGAATTTTTGTAGTCAATAGATGCTATGCATGTTATCGATGAATAAATATTCTCTTTTCAAAAATTGTTATGAATTACTAACTTTTGGCATTTTCTGCCTTCATTAATTGTTCGATTGTATGTAAGACCTCAAGGGATTTTTTCTCAACTTGTTCGGCTAACCAATCTCTTTCTACCTTAAGATGAATTTCAGCATCACTTAATTTTTTTAATGTTGTTTTTAGTTGTTCATTTAATTCGTCAGAATACTTTTTTTCTTGTGTGAGTTGGAGATTACTTGTTTCCAATTGTTTTATTTTTTCATTTAGGGCTGACGTTAAATCAGATAAAACTTGTTCCTTTTCCTTATTTTCTTTATCCTTTTGTTCAACTTCCTTTATTTTCTCATTAAGAAGTAGTGATAAATCTTCAAGAATCTTTTCTCTTTGTATCTCCTTTACTTTTGATAAATCATCGACAAAATTTAATTTCTCAAGGTCTTCCTTCGTAACAGGATTAAAATCTTTTAGCTGATTTTCCTTTCGTTCAATATCATCTTTAGTTTTTACTAAATTTTTGATTCTTTCATCTAGGGAATTAATAACTTTGATTGAAGATCCCTTTTCCAATTTAGTTGAAGTCAACCTAAATCTAATTAACTACCGTTTTTCTTGCTATTAGGATATGTTTGTTTGAAAAATACAGACTTGAAACAATTGAGATTTATTGAAAATGTCCAATCCAAATTAAAAATTAGAAATTTTAAACAAAGAGATATCATTTCCGATTGACTTTATGAGTCATTATTTTTTCTAGTTTTTCTTAATTTTTCTCTACCAAAAAAGGCCTTTCTAGAATAAGCGATATAGGCAGTATGACCTATTCCTTGAAAAGAGTGTCTAGTTTTTCCTTCCCTTGCTTCAATTGTTCGTAAAATATGTTCTGAACATTCAATATCTGTAAATTCATTTTGGACAAATGAGGTTACTAACTTTTCAAGTTGATTCATAGTTGGACAAATTGCAACTACGGCCCCGCTACCCTTTAACATTTTTCTAGCTTGTGGAATTACAGACCAAGGATCACCTAAATCGATTACAACAAGGTCTACATTTGAAATTGGCATTTTCTTAGCTAATTTAAGATCAAGATTCTTCATGGTGACATACTTTGTCATCTTAGCTTTTTCGATATTTTTTTGAGCAATTTTCATGAATTCGTTTGATACATCAAATGTGTATACATGACCACGAGGTTTTAGGATACTGGCAAGAAAGATGGTCATGGATCCGCTTCCTGTTCCAATTTCAACTACTTTTTGACCACTTTCAAGTCCTACTCTGGCAGCGATATAACCAAGATCTTTTGGATAAACGATTTGTGTTGCATGTTGAATTTTCATAATAAAATCGTGTATAGTAGGCTCTAGAACGTATACATACTTCGATTTATTAGTGATAATTCTAGAACCAAACTCTTTTCCAATTGCATCCGAATGGGAAATTATCCCAATATGAGTATGAAGTTGTTTACCCTTTGAAATTTTGGCAAGCCATTTTTTTGTGTTATTGTAAAAAAACAAAACGTATGAGTTATTCTTAATTTTATTCACAAAACTAGGCAATATTTTTTAGATAAGAACTTATTGTTTTTGAAAATTTGTTATTTTAAATATATTCATATATCAATACGAAAATTCTTAAAGAATTGTAGTTCTTTATTTTAGAATGTTCTCCCTTTTTGAATTTTAGTTAATGCATCTAAATAGTCTCTTACTTGAGCATGAGTAGGCTCTAATTCCTTAAGATTTTTTATATCTACATTTAGTTTTTCTAATTCTTGGTAAATTTTTTTATCTTCCAATGTATTTAATAATTCTTTTAATGCAAAAGGTTTTTGCATAGTTTCTACAATTTGTTTTAAATTCTTAATAGAATCTTTTAGGGTATTTTCTACATAAGCTGATGCAAATATTATCCGCTGTTTAGGAACCAGAGTAAGAATTTCTTTAGCTACTTCAAGTCCATTTTTTTTGGGCATTTGATAATCAAGTACTACAACTTCAAAAGGAGAGATAGTTTCCAGTTCATTATTTTTATTAGACGACCATTTTTTATATTCAGTTGTGTAAACTGTAAGACATTCTTCACCATCTTTAGTTGTTATTGGTTCGTGGGAATTCTGTTCAAGAAACTCCTTATACTGTGATCTTAAATCAGGTTCATCTTCAGCTATTAATATTCTCATTTCAGATATTATCTAACTATAATGATCTAGTATTTAGAAATTTTTTTAATAACTAATTAGAAGTTGGTGTAGAAAGAACAAAATTTTCTTTACTAACCTTCTCAATTGTTTCAATTACACTATCAATTTCATAAGGTTTGTAAATCATTGCTGATGCTTTTAATTCTACTAATTTCTTTTCTGTATCGGATGTCAAGTCAGCAGTTACCATAATTATTTTTGCGTTTGGATCATGTTTTCGAATTTGTTCTAAACCATAAAACCCATCAAAATCAGGCATCATTACATCCAAAAGTACAATATCAGGATTGTGTTCTTTATACAATTCAACTGCAGCTTTTCCATCATATCCTCTTCCCAAAACTTGAATATTCTTAATGCTTAGATATTCACAGAATACTTCGACTGTGTCTCTGTCATCATCTACTACGATTACACTAGTCATACCGCAAATATACCGAAAATCCAATATTATCTACTTGTATGTCCGCTGTGAACATACCCTACCTATTTTAAAAAAAACTACATTCTTGACGGAGCTTCAATTCCTAGAAGGTTTAATGCCTTTGTCAAGGTTGATTGAAAAGATGCAACCAAACAAAGCCTTACATTTGTCAAAGAGTCATTTTTAATATCAAGAACTTTTACATGTTCATAAAATGCATTAAATGCCACAGCTAACCTATAACAATACTTTGCGATTACTTTGGGAGAAAAATTATTTGCAGCATCTTTAACTTGTAAATCAAATATTCCAATCTGTTTTAAAAGTTGAATTTCAAATTCATCAGTTAATAATTCAAATGAAGCATCAAAGTTTGGAGAAAAACCTGCTTTTTCTAAAATTCCAGAAGATCTTGCATGAGTATATTGAATATAAGGAGCAGTATCACCTTCTAAACTCATGGATTTTGTAAGATCAAAGGTAATTATCTTGTCTAAATCTTGTTTGATCATCTCATAACGCAAAGTCCCAACAGCTACTTGATGTGCTATATGCATAACATCATCCTCACTCATTTCCAAATTTCTTTTCCTTGTTTCTTGAATGATTTTTGTTTTTAACATATCATAAACTAAATTAGCATTTACATACAGTCCTTTTCTTCCAGACATTTGAGTTTGTTTCCCTCCAGTATCAATTCCCAATTGTTTTGCAGTATCGGAGCTAAGGGTAACTGATTCGTACGCTAGATGAACATAAGCTTGCTCATTTGATTTGAATTTTGCCATTAAATTTGTAATAATTTTTTGTAATCTCTTTTGTCTGGAATCAATTACTGTAATTACTTTTTCTCCAGTAAAATCTTGTTTTGGATAAGAGCTTTTTTCTAGAGTTGTTTGCCAGAGAATTTTCTCATTTTCTTGCTTTGTATAATGAGTATAATTGAAAGGATCCTGAAGAATACCTAATTTCCAAGCTGCATAAGGAATATCTTTAGCAATGTAGGTTGCAGTTCCGTTACTTCTGACTAGAACTTTGTCTTCTTCGTTGTTTTCTCCTTTAATTATCCAACAATTAGCATTTTTTCCTTCTTTTTCAAGCTCAATTAATTTCATATCTTTCATTTTTTCAAAAATTTGTGACCATAATCCTGAACGAATAATTTGTGATTCAAAATTTAGGCAATCGTATGTAACTGAAAAATTCCAGCATGTTTTTAGCTGTTCAGCAAGTACTTTCTTTGTGATCTTATCAGCAAATTGAGCAATTTCTGATTTTTCTTTTTCCAATTCTTGCAGAATCTTTTTTCTAGTTTCTTCTAGGTCTGGATTTGAAGAATACTTTTCTGTGGTCTTGACGTAAACTACATCACCACAATACTGATCAAATTTTTGATTAGAAGGGGGATCTTCAGAAAAACCACCAAATTTGAAGCCAACAATAATGTCAGCTACCTGAAGGCCTGAATCATCAACATAATTTAAAACTCTAACATCATAGTTTGCCTTTCGAAGGATTCTAGCTATCGAGTCACCGATGATAATGTTTCTTACATGTCCTATATGCAGGGCCTTGTTAGGATTAACGCTAGTATGTTCAACAACTAACTTTGTTTTTTTTCCAATATCTACAAATCCATAATCTTCAATTGAAGATGTTTTTAGAATAATTTCGTTAAGACGTGAATAATTAGCAAAAAAATTTAGAAAGCCAGATTTATGAGCATCTACTTTTTTCACATAAGTTCCAAGAAATGGTTGATATTTTTCTGAAATGATTTTTGCTATATCATAAGGTTTTTTCTTCAGATGCTTTGCAATTAAGAAAGAAACATTACAAGTTATATCTCCAAAATTTGATTTTGCAATTTCTACAACAAAAGATAATTTAGGCCAATCCTGCTCTTCGATTATTTTTTCAATATTGAATTGAATTTCTTCAAGTAATTTTTTATATGTCATTAATTATGCCTCTGAAAGTTTTGGTGCTATTTTATCCAGCGCTTCAATTAATCCATCTCCGGATTTGGCAGAAACATTCATGCTAGCTTGAGACTTTACAAATTCAGATGAATTTCCAAGTGCAACACTAATGTTTGCAATTTTAAATAATGGAATATCAGTATCGCTATCACCTATAGCTATAACATCATCTTGATGAATAGACATCATTTTCATTACCTCTTCAAATCCACGTGCTTTGTTAATTCCCTTGGAATTAATATGATAAGCATACTGACTATCAGAGAGAGTAACTGGCAAATTATTTTCGATGAAAAAATTATTACCAGCTCGGATATCAAATGACCTTTCAAGTACTACCTCTGTCATTCGAGGAAAAACAGGTTTTTCAATCACATTTTCAATCTTTGATTTTAATAATTCAAATGCTGAAAAACAATTTTCTTTATTTCCTAATAATGTATGGTTATTTGGTCCATTAGTTATACAGCCTCCATTTTCACCAACAGCGACATGGGTGGTTCCACCAAAAACTGATAGTAAATATCCTTCAACAGAGGATCTCCCTGAAACAAATATTACATTATGACCAATCTTTGTCATGTGGCGTAAAGCACTTAATGCATCAAGATTGATTCTACCCACGCCATTTTCGGTAATTGTACCATCTATGTCTACTGCAAATGTTTTTTGTTTCATTAAATCTCATATTATCATCTGGATAATAATTGCTACGTAATCAAAAATCAGCTACAGCCCTATGCTTTTATTTAGAAAATTAAAAGATAAGCTGATTTTAGTTGGGAATTCCAGAAAAAATTAAAGCGATCCAAGATGAAATGGCAAGGACTAAAGTCAACAAAGCTACAGAACACCATCTTGGTTTACTGAAAGCAAAAATTGCAAAGCTAAAACGAGAACAAGAAACAAAGTCAAAAAAATCAGTCAAATCTGATGGTTTTGATGTTAGAAGAGCAGGAGATGGAACAGTTGTATTTATTGGATTTCCAAGTGTCGGCAAGTCTA